>JAQURV010000066.1 GCA_029004355.1 Candidatus Omnitrophota bacterium | reverse complement strand
GCTTGCGATGTCGGTGAAAAAACTTCCTATCCCCAGTACTACGACATTCTTGCTTATCCCCTTGAAGGCTTCCTTGGCTCTGATCATGTCTATTGCGGATTTTTGTAGTAACTCGCGCGGATATCGTACTCGTCTTCTATCTCGCCCACTATCTCTTCCAGGAGATCCTCGATGGTAACTATGCCGGTCGGTTTGCCTTTGGCGTCAACGACTATACCGATGTGGGTATGCCCTTTCTGGAATTCTTTGAGCAGTTCCGAGACCTTCTTCGTTTCCGGGAAGACCGTGGCGGGATAGATGATATCGTTCAGCACGACGAGTTCTTTATTGAGCGCCAGGTTGAGCAGATCTTTCATATTGATGATGCCGATGATATTTTCCGGGCTATCTTTATATACCGGAAGGCGCGAATAACCGGACTCCAGGACTTTTTCCATAATATCGTCAAGCGGCGAATTCATGTTTATAAATACGACCTCTTTTTTGGGGGTCATGACATTTTTTACGATTGTGTCGCTGAAGTCGAAGACCTTCGATAGCATCTTATACTTCTCTTTCTGCAGGCTGTCCTCTTCGGCCCTTATCTTGATAATAGACTTCAATTCATCTTCGGTAACAAGCGCTGGTTTTGCCGGCGCCTGGGTGCTGACGAGCCTGAGGATAAAGTTAACGACATAAACGAGCCCTTTCACTACCGGAGAAAAGACAATGATCATATAGTTTACAGGCTTTGCCAGGATAAGGGAGAGTTTCTCGGAGTGTGTCGCCGCAAGCGTTTTGGCCACAACCTCAAAGACTATGATCAGGAGCGAACCTATTATCGTCGCGGCTATTATGCCCCGGTTCTCGCCTATGAGCGAGATCATTATGGCCGTTACGATCGCGGCGATCAGCGTATCGACTATATTATTCACTACAAGGATCGTACTGAAGAACTTCTCCGGCGTCTCGAGCATCTTCATTATTATGCGCGCCGATTTAGAACCCTGCGAGACGAGCCTGCGTATCCTGATCCGGGAAACCGCAATGATGGATATTTCGGATGCCGCGGTAAGCGCCGCGCAGATCAGAAGTATAATGATAAGGATCCCCGAAACAAGCATGATTATATCCTTTATTTCGCGCCTTTTTTAAATGCGGCCACGCTTACCTTTTCTATCTTGAGAGCATTTATAACATCCAGCACCCTGACGACGCTGTCGAACTTAGCCAGGTCGTCGACTTTAAGCATTACGCCCAGGGAGGCGTTCTCCTTGAGCTTCCCGGAAAGCGCCTTCTCCAGGTCCGCGGCTTTTATCTTATCGTCCCCGATAAAATATTCGCCGCGCCTATTTATGCTGATGACGGCCTTCTCTGCGCCTTCGATAGACACCACGCTGGATGCCTTCGGGAGCCTGACATCTATCTTGGAGATCTTGGCGGGGTTGAAAGTATAGAGAATACTGAACGAAATGAAGAAAAATATGAACATGTTCAGCACTATGTCCGTCATCGCGACGGATTCCAGCGCCACGAGGTAGTTTTTCTTCGGTTTTATATCTATCATCTCTTCGCCCTTTGCCTCGCGAACGCTTCGACAAGCTGCATGGACGAATCGCTCATCTCGTAAGAGATATATTTTATCCTGGAGATTATAAAATTGCACACGAGATAAAAAGGAACCGCTATTATGAGCCCCGCGGCGGTGGTTATCATCGCCTCGTATATCCCCGCCGCGAGCGCGGAGACGGTTATGTTAGATCCGGCCTTCTCCCACGCCATGAACGCCTTTATGAGGCCTGTGATCGTCCCGAGAAATCCCATGAGCGGCTCTATGCCGATGATCGATATTAGCCCGCCTATCCCTTTTTCAAGGTTTTTGACCTGGTTATTACCTGTGCGCTCGAGCGCCTTCTCTATCTCGTGAAGCTCAAGACCTCTCTTCTCAAGGCCGGAGCGCAGCGTAACGGCAAGCGGCGAACGGGCATTCTTAATGCACATATCGATAGCCTTGTCGAAATCACCCTCGCGCACTTCCATGACTAAGTCGTTGGTAAATTTCTGCGCGTCGATCCTTATGCGGACGAGCATCCACAGCTTATCTATTATTATGGCCAGGCCAAGTATGGAGGCAAGTATTATCGGTATCATCACCGGCCCGCCTTTTGCTATTATCCAGAACATCTTCGCCTCGCTATCAGTTTACTCTATCATCTTTAAAAAATACATAAGGGTGATCCCGATGACAAAAGTCACCATTATCAAAGCGGATCTCTTCCCGCCCTCTTCTTTATGCAGCTCGGGTATCAGGTCGCAGGAGGCTATATAGATGAAACCGCCCGCCGCGGCCGGCAGCACGAAACGCGAAAAACCGCTGATATTGCCCGCAAAATAAAAACCCACGACCGTTCCGACTATAGCGAACAACGCCGACACAAAATTAAAAAATAAAGCCCTGAGCTTGGAAAATCCTCCGTATACCAAAACCGTAAAATTCCCGATCTCGTGCGGGATCTCATGAAAGACTATCGCCAGCGTGGTCGCGATGCCGACCTTGACATCTATCAGGAAGACCGCTCCTATGATCAGGCCGTCGCCAAAATTATGCACAATGTCGCCGATGATGTTCAGATACGTGAATCGATGTATCTTGCATTCGGGGGTGTGGCAGTGGCGCCAATGCAGATATTTTTCCAGCATAAAGAAAAGAACATAGCCCACTATGACATATACGAACAATTCGGTGATATCTTTTACGTACTCCGCCGCCTCTGGAATAAGATCAAAAAAAGCGCCGCCTATTAATCCTCCCGCCGCAAAAGCGATGAGAAATATCATGACCTTCCGCAACAAATTATCTCTGATCACCAGGGCGAAAATCCCTATCAGAGAAATAAGGCTGACGATAATACTTGCAATAAGCGCGTAGATAAAATTCATATTAAGCGGGTTTTTGAGCCAAAAAATAGGCCACGGTGTCGATCAGGCCTTTACGCATCATCATGACCGCAATGGCGGCCAGGAGAAGGTGCGCTATCTTGGATATAGCTTTTGAACCGGCCTTACCGAGAAATCGCGAAATAGCGTCGGCAAAGAGAAATGTGACCCATACTACTATAAGATTGGCTACGAACGAAAATATGGTAAGGGGCACTCCATACAGGTCAAGCAGTATTATGATGGTAGTAAGAACGGCCGGGCCGGTGATAAGGGGCGTACCTATGGGAACCGCTCCCATGGTATCCGCCGACAGCTTGTGCCCTTTATCATACTGTAAAAGGTCCCGTAACGAGATGGTCAGGAGCACGAGCCCGCCGGCTATCTTGAAGTCAGAGACCTGCACGCCCAGTATCTTGAATATCCACGTGCCCAGGAAGAGAAAGACTATGCCTATCAGGAAGGCCGTCATTATAGATTGTGTTATTATCTTGATCTTTTCGCGTTTTTTGAGATGCTCGGTAAATCCCATGAACATCGGGAGTATCCCGATGGCATCCATCGCTACAAAGATAGGTATAAAGGATAGAAGAAACGCCTGCATCTGGTCCTCCGGGCAAAAAGGCAGGGATACGGTTCGTGATTAAACCATTGCCCTGCCTTACGCTAAAAAAGTGGGTATTACCTGCTGGCTAATTTGCCTTTAACGATTCTCTCGGCTTCCAGCCAATCATCCGTCGAATGGCCAGGCTTGCGGCCTCTCTTTTCGTAGAGCTCAAAAGCCTTCTTCTCGATGAGCTTATTAATATCCTCTTTTGTCATCGTCGGGTTTGAGGATTTACCCAGCTTGAACGTTGTGGTCCTTGCCATATCTATCCCCCTTTCAAATTTCAGGATTTTTATTATACTCTTTTCAAATATTTATGCAATAGAAATCTTTAAAAAGTTAGGAACAGGCTTTTTCAACAGCCTGTATACGTTCTGAAGATGCGTAAGATACAGGCTGTCGAACGGATTGTCGGTGCCGGCATGCGCCTTACCCTGATACCACCAGTTCCAGTCACTACCCTCAGCAATGTAAAGCTCTCTCCAGGCGGAAGTTACGGCAGAACGATCCACTCCCGGCTCCCTGCTGAAATCGACCAAATCTTTGCGTACTTTAGCAAGATATTCCCACGATACGTTATCCTGCTCATCCCCTATCCAGATGTCAAAATTATGGTTTATCCACGAACCCGGGTAAATATTGGGCAGCGTGCCCCTTGCCGGTTCGCTCGCGAGATATTCCGTTATAGTGGTCGAGAAGAGGCTATCCTGTTTATCGAGATTACCGTAAAGGGTCTCGAAGAAACGCCTGCCGTTATCCTCGTAGTATTCCCAGGCGTTCTCCCCGTCCATGACGATCGTCAGGAGCGCCCTGTCGGCATCTCGCCTCAGGTTTTGCGCAGTCGTGTTGAAGTACCCGATAAGGTTCCATGCGGCGTCCTGAGGATTCCACGAATTATACGTGAAACTTATCATGTCCGAAAGGTTCTTATCCCTGAATACTATTGCCAGGCTTCCGGGACCCTTCTTCACCCTGTAAGGCCGGTATATGATCCTCCTGTCAAAATATTCCCTGTATTTCTTAGGTGAGAGCGTGTGGAATAGGATATCTTCATCTGTGGCAACCCATTTTATGCCTTTGGAGATAGCGATCTCTATCGCCTTATCCGAAACGCTGCCTTCGGACGGCCACATACCGCGGGGCTTTACGCCGAAGGTCTTGGCATGATACTTGATGGCTTCCTCTATATGCCACGCGGCGTCCTCCGGGTGCGAGAATTTCTTCGGCAGCTCCTTATCCGGAGAGGAGATGCCCGCTATAGACGTATCGCATAGAAGCGGCAGGATAGGATGGTAAAATGGTGTAGTGGTGATCTCGATCTTTCCTTCCTCCCGGAGCTTCTTATATAAAGGAATGATCGCGCCTATTATCTCCCGCTGTTTCGCGAGTATATAATCTTTATCGTCCTCGCTATATCCCTCCCCCTTTGAGACAAGGTTCGACAGATTGACATCCGCCTCTATGCTTATCGAGTGGAACCATGCCATGTTGAATAAGACCTGGAGGTCGAGGAAGTCCCGGTCCGAAAAGGTCTTTACTGTCTTTTTGAGCGCGGCGCCGGAAAGCGGTTTCATCCCTTTCTTGATAAGGAGCTCGGCGTACCTGGCGTTAGGTTCGATGAAACGTCTGAAATTCACTTTGAAGAAATTATTCAGGATAAATACTTTATCCTCGAGGGTAAGGGAGGCGGCTTTTTTTAAAGTCGCGTCGAGAAAAATATCCGTAGCCGAAGATCGGGCGTAGTCATCGATCTGTTCTACGAGCGAGGGGACAAGATTGAAAGTTACTTTAACGCCGCCTGCCCTATCGACGAGCGCGGCCATCGGAAAGTAGTCTTTAACGCCGCGCAGCCTCACCCACGGCATCATGTATTTATCCGAAACCGGATCTTTATAGAACGGCGGGTGCATATGCCATATAAAGGCAACGCCTAGCGTCTTCTCTGTATCCATATCCTCATTATACGGTTAAAAAAAGAACGGGCGCACTCTTCATTAAAAGTAACGCCCGCCTTTTCGATTTACCAATTTATATAAGCTCCTCTTTTTATTACTGTACAGGCGCTGCCTGAGGCGTCTCCTCGACCTTAGGCATTTCCACGGGAGCTTCTTCTTCCTTTTCTACTATAACCGATCTCGCAAGATTGTTCCCGGCGGAGACCGCATACATCACGTCCGCCCAATTTCCCTGCTTAATATCGTTAATGGAGGCCGCATTCTCCATCTTCGTATTATTATCGACGGTTATCGCGATCGACTTCTCTTCATCGCTGTCATAATCGTAGTACTGGACCGTCATCGAGTTTGCAGCCGGATTCACGGCTTTCACTTCACCGTAAATAGATATTTCCTGAGGCTGGACAGTCTTCTCGGCGGCCGGCGGGACCGGCATTACCGATGTTTCAGCGGCAGGAGCCTGAGCCTGATCATCCTGGCAATATCCGCAGCTGACGGCCAGACCCAGGATTAACGCGGCTAAAATATAACGTTTCATCTTTACCTCCCCTATGGTTTCTTCAGATTATCCTGCACCTGCAGCCCCTTATTGTCAGCCACAAGCTTATCGTAAGCTGCCTTAAGGGCTATCTTCTCATCCAATATCTTATCATATTCGCCCTTGAGCGCGGTCTTTTCGTTTGTCAGGGTTTCCATCTTGGTAGCGAGGTCCATCTTTTCTTTCAGGAGATTATCATACTCCTTTTTAAGCGCATCCTTAGATGTGGTAAGGAGCGTTACCTTTTCTTCCAGCGCTATCTTTTCATTCAGAAGCGCCTCGTATTTATCCTTGGGGACGCCGCACCCCGCCAGTGCGATAAGGGATATCGCCACTACAAAAAGCGTGAAGAACTTCGTTGCCTTCATTAAAGTACTCCTTTGATTTGTTGTTATCTCAGTCTGGCAAATCATCCCGAGGTGCCGCAATCTCACTCCCGCACCGAGGGACTACCGTTATTGCTGGGCCAGGTACTTCTCCAACTCCGCCCATGTCTTCGGGCCAACCTTGCCATCGACTTTAAGACCATTGGATCTCTGGAAATCTTCGATCGCCTTCTTCGTCTTTGGGCCAAGCTTGCCGTCTATGGCACCTGTATAGAGCCCCGCATTCTTCAGGGCAGTTTGGATATCCTTATTCCTGTCTTCCTTCTCCCGCGAAGCAGCCTGCTGCTGGACGGGTCTTCCCGCCATCTGCGGAGCGGCCGAAGGAGGTATTGTTTCCGTTGCTACAGTCTGCGCCGGTTCCGGCGTAGCTAAAGTCTCGCCTGCCGGAGACATCGACATAGCCTCGGGCATACTCGCGCTTGTATCGAGGGTCCCCTCGGGGTTCTCAACCTTACCCTTACAGCCGACTATAGCAAGCGGCAGAAGCATAAATGCCACGAGAGCTAACGTTAAAAACCTCTTGCTCATCTAACCCTCCTCTCTCAAATTGTTTTGGTAGATGATTTTTGAATAAATAAAATTATACCGCCAAGGCCTACTTTGTCAAGTTAATTCAATGAGTCTATTTACCAGGTGCCGAGAGCTATGCTCGAGGCCAAGCTATCTCTGGCTATCTGGTAGTTCCGAACCTGGTGGTTATAACGGCGCCAAAACCGGCGACCAGGAACAGTACCTTTACGATATGGCCCACGATCGGCACAAGCCCTACGGCGAAAAGGACGAGTATGCCTATGATGGCATCCACAAAGAGATGAGTGGATGTCTTTTTGAATGACTGCAATATATGTTTTCCGATAAATATTGCGGACGCGATATAGCCGATTATTAAGGCAAGGGCCGCCAGAAGCATTTCAAGCGGGATAAGCAGTATGCCTATTATGCTGATCGCCAGGAGAACGGCTATCGGCACAACCAGTACCATCCACAGGATGCCCCATAACAGCATCATTATGAATGATTTTTGTATCGCGCTCAGGACGGTGGTCATGTGCTTTGGGATGAGCGCTATAAGCAGTATGGCCAGGCCCAGGAACCCGAGCAGTACAAGCAAACTTATCGTCGCCCACATGGCCATCCACCCGCCTTTAAGGATATCCGGAAGAGATGACGGTATAAAATGCGGTATATCTATCTCGCTTATCTTCCCGCCTATATGGGCCGCGGGGTCCTTTACGCACTTACCGCCCACGACGACGACGTGTTCTGCCACGTAGGCTCCGGGTTTCAGTTCGGCCGAACCTCCGACGACGACAATGCCATTATTCACCCTGCCGGAGACGGTGGCGTTACCTCCTACGACAACGACATCGTCCACGATCATGTCTTTAGAGACGTCCGCATCCGCATAAAATTTCACGATCTCCCGCCCGGCGGCAAAAGCGCAAGGCGCGGCAAAGATAACGGTAAACAAGACTACTGCGGCGGTCAGTCTTTTAAGCATATGAACCTCCCTATCCGTTCTAATGCTTCTTTTAATTTATCGAAACTTGTCGCGTAGGATATCCTTACATATCCTTCGCCGGATTCTCCGAACGCGGTCCCCGGCACAACAGCCACCTTCTCCTGTTTCAAAAGGCG
>JAQURV010000065.1 GCA_029004355.1 Candidatus Omnitrophota bacterium | reverse complement strand
CATGGACGCCGATGTCGGGGTCCTGCCGGTTATAAAAGGCGGCAGGATAATGGGCATTGTGAACAGGACGGACATTTTAAAGAATGTTTACAGCGGTCTCTTCATGCGGCCGCATGGTATCGAGAAGAGGGTCACTCTGAACCTTTCAAAAAAGATGGAAGCTCTCCTGCCGAAAGAGATATCGCTGCTCCTTCGGCGCATAGGATCCCTCGCCAATTCCAAAGGCTGTACAGCTTTTATCGTAGGAGGGCTCGTCCGGGACCTTCTTCTAGGGGCGAATAACCTCGATCTCGACATAGTCGTGGAGGGCGATGCCATAAAGCTTGGCGAGGAGATGGCCAAAGAGCTGGACGCCGGATTCGTCACCCACCGCAGGTTCGGGACATGTTCCGTTATAACGAAAAAGAAACTAAAGATAGATTTTGCGACCGCCAGGAAAGAGGTATACGAGCGGCCCGCTGCGCTTCCGACGGTCGAGTTCAGCTCCCTGAAGGATGATCTTATAAGAAGGGATTTTACCATAAACGCCATGGCGGTAAGCCTGAACAAAGAGAGCTTCGGGCAACTTATCGATTTCTTCGGAGGGGAACGCGATCTCCGAAGGGGCGTTATAAAGGTGATGCATGACGGAAGTTTTATCGATGATCCCACCCGCATCTTCAGGGCGGTGCGGTTTGAACAGAGGATCGGATTTTCGATAGACGCCCATACCGAAGACCTTATAAAATTTGCCATAAAAAAAGAGATGTTCAAGCGTGTCGAGCCGCAGAGGATACGGGATGAAGTGATCCTGATATTGAAGGAAGAGGACCCCTACAGGGCCGTCAAGAGGATGCATGAACTTGACGAGCTCAGGTTCCTTCATCCCAAGATAAGGCTTGATAAGAACGCGACCGAACTATACAGGTCTATCGGCACGATCTCGGCCTGGCATGAAGGTTCAAGTTTCAAGAAGCGTGCGGCTGAAGAGTGGCTGATATATCTTATGGCTTTATTCGATCGTTTGAGTTATAATGATTGCTCTTCGATCTGCAATAAGTTCGTCTTCAGGCGGTCGGAAACTATCAGGCTGCTATCATGCAAAGAGGAAGCCGACAAACTCATAAGGGCGCTCGGAGCGAAGGCGCCTCTTCCGCCCAGCCGGATATTCAAGCTTTTAGAGCCTCTCTCGTTCGAGGTTATATTGTTTACCATGGCAAAGGCAAGGTCGGGCAGGGTAAGGGCCAGGATAGAGGATTTCTTCTGTAAATATAACGGGACGAGGATAGCCGTAAAGGGCGAGGATATAAACAGGATGGGCCTGAAGCCGGGCCCGCATTATAAGGCCATTCTCAATAAGGTCTTATTGGCCAGGATAGACGGTAAGGTGAGGACGCGCAAAGAGGAGCTCGCTTATGCCGCCAGGCTGGTGAAGAAGGTTAAGGAGTAATACCATGAGTTCACAGAGGCCCGGAAGGGTCCAGGAAGCAATAAGGCAGGAGATAGCTAAGATACTCCAGGGCGAGATGAAGGATCCCCGGATCGGTTTTATTACGATCACCAAAGTTGACCTCACGAAGGATTTGAGGTATGCTAGAGTTTATTTCAGCGTCCTGGGAGAGGAGAAGGAGAAGAAGTTGGCGCTCAAAGGGTTAAATAGCGCCAAGGGTTATATAAAAGGGCTCCTCTCAGACAGGATAAAGTTAAGGTACATGCCCGATATAGCATTTGCAATAGACGAGTCCCTGGAGCATACAAAGCATATATACGACATTCTCGACAAGATAAAAAAGGAGCGAAAAGATGAAGCAGGTGATAGAGGCGATAGCGAAGTACAATAAGTTCCTGATCACCGCCCACGTTAATCTGGAGGGGGATTCCCTCGGGAGCCAGCTGGGGATGAAGGCGCTCGTCGAATCGCTCGGCAAGACCGCCATCATAGTAGACAATGATGCCGTCCCCGACCATTACAAATTCCTGCCGAGGGCGGAAGAGGTATGCAATAAACTCGGCGATGGAGAAGATTTCGAAGCGGCGATCGTCCTCGACTGCCCGACCTTGAAACGTATAGGTAAAGTACGCGACTTGATCGCGAAGGGCAAATTTATCATTAACGTCGACCACCATATCTCCAATGAAAAGTTCGGCGATATCAACTGGGTCGACCCTAACGCGAGCTCCGCCGGGGAGATGGTCTACAAGATCTTCAAAGAGATGGGCATAAAGCTGACCAAAGAGACCGCGCTCGTCCTGTATATAGCCATACTTACGGATACGGGCTCCTTCAACTACGATAACACTTCAAGCGTTACGCATGAGATAGCGGGGGAATTACTCGGATACGGCATCGACCCCGCCAGCGTCTCCGAAAGTGTTTACGAGAGGCGCTCGATCGCCGATATAAAATTTCTTGGCCGCGTGCTCTCCACAATAAAGGTGAATAAAGCCGCCGATGTGGCTTACCTGGAGATAACCAGAAAGATGCTGAAGGAGACAGGGGCGGACCTCGTCAAAGCGGAAGGGTTCGTTAATTACGCGCGCTCCATAGACAAGGTAAGGGTCGCGATCATCTTTAAAGAAGACGTGAACGATAAGATAAACGTCAGTTTCCGCTCGAAAGGCGATGTCGACGTGAACAAGATAGCTTCTTTCTTCAACGGCGGAGGTCATGTAAAGGCTTCCGGCTGTGTCATCGAAGGAAGCATTGCCGAGGCGGAGAAGAAAGTCCTCGATAAGGTCGAGGAGGTCCTCCGTAGTAAGTAAAATTTTTCGATGCAGCATCGTAATGTGCTGTGCCTTAATGGTTCGTAAACCTCGGGGTTGTGCTTCGCAGGGACGCGCAAATTTTTCGATCCCGTGACGGCGGTAACTTTTTGTGCGCCGCCTTTAAGCGGACGCAAATCGCATTAGGCATGCGATTTGCTCGGTAAAATTTCGATGGCCGCTCAACCTGGCAGTTCTTAAAGCCCTTGACCAGTTTTCGCGTCCTTACTGGACCGCCATAAGGTATCGAAATTTTAAACGCCGCTTTAAGGCGGCGCACAAAAAGTTCCCGCCATCTGACGGAAACGAAAAATTTTACGGCGGTTGGCAGTAATTGTGAAGGATTTGTGAACGGCCGTTAGGGTTTATGTGAAATTTTTCGGGTGGCCGAAAGGCGACCGAGGACAGGACCCGAAAAATTTCTAAGCCGAGAACAAAGCCTTCACAATAATGACAGGACCCGGAAAATTTTTGAATTATGGATGGCGTGTTGATTATCAATAAACCCCAGGGGATGACGAGCCACGATGTCGTCGATCTTATCAGGCGGCGTTTCCACCTTAAGAAAGTAGGCCATGCCGGCACGCTCGATCCTATGGCGACGGGCGTCCTCGTAACCCTCGTAGGCACTTATACCAAATTGTCCAACCAGTTCATGTCCGAAGAGAAAGAATATGAGGGTTCTCTGGTCCTGGGCGCGTCATCCGATACATGCGATGCGTGGGGCAAGGTAACGCCTTCCGGCAGGCCCGGGAATTTTACCGGGGATGAGATAAAGGCCGCATTCGAAAAGTTTCTAGGCTCTACGGAACAGACCCCGCCGCTCTACTCGGCCGTCAAGGTCGGGGGGCGCAAGCTTTATGAGCTCGCCAGGAAAGGTTTAAGCGTGGAAGTCCCGGCCAGGAAAATATTAATAAAAAACATAGAAGTACTTAAGGTGGATCTGCCCGAAGTCTCTTTCAGGCTTACGTGTTCGAAAGGGACTTATGTCCGGACGCTCTGCGCAGATATCGGCAAATGCCTTGGATGCGGGGCTTATATGAGCCGGCTTGTCAGGACGAGATCCGGGCGCTTTACGATCGGTCAGGCGCTGCCCCTGGAGGAGTTAAGGAATATGACGAAGGATGCCCTGGAGAAAGCGGTGATCAAACAGCATGAAAGTAATTAACGGCTTAAGGCATCTAAGGCGTCAGTCGAAAGGCTCTGTCGTTACCATCGGGGTCTTCGACGGCGTCCACGCCGGCCACAGGAAAATA
The DNA here is from genome assembly GCA_029004355.1 of Candidatus Omnitrophota bacterium. GTDB lineage: Bacteria > Omnitrophota > Gorgyraeia > 2-01-FULL-45-10 > 2-01-FULL-45-10 > FEN-1322. The sequence goes on along the minus strand of JAQURV010000065.1, from coordinate 4,167 downwards.
ATAAAAGAAGCTGTGGCGGCCGCGAAGAAGACTGGGTTGACAAGCGTCGTCATAACTTTCGATCCCCACCCGTCGCGGGTGCTGAAACCCGGTTATCATGCGCCCAGCCTTATATCTTTGCGGCACAGGGAGAAACTTATCGAAGAACTTGGCCCGGAGATCCTGCTCGTAGCAAAATTCACCAAAGCGTTCTCAAAGATGCCGCCCGGAGAATTTATAAGGAAGATCCTCGCCGGGAAGCTTCGTATGAGAAGGATGTGCGTTGGAGAGAATTTTTCGTTTGGCCGCGGCGCCGGCGGCGGAGCCGGTATCTTGCGAAGGCTGGCAAGGATGTATGGCTACAAGGTAGCTTTTGTAAAACCGGTCAAGATAGGCGGCCGCATAGTGAGTTCAAGCCTCATCCGCAAACTTACATTAGAGGGAAGGCTGGCTGACGCGGCAAGGCTTTTGGGCAGACCCGTCTCGGTACTTGGCACGGTAGTTAAAGGTTCCGGTATCGCCAGAGGACTGGGATGCCCGACCGCCAATATCAACCCCCACCACGAAGTGATCCCGCCGCGGGGAGTCTATGCCGTGACGGCCCGCTTTGTCCGCGAAGCGAGGCGAGCGCAATCGAATAAAGGAAAGTTTCGCGGCATCCTGAATATAGGCTTCAGGCCGACGTTCTACAGCTCCAGGGATGAGGAGCCTACCGTAGAAGTTCACCTGTTCGGTTTTAAAGGGGATCTCTATGGCAGGGATATAGAAGTATATTTTATTAAGAAGATAAGAGATGAGGTTAAATTCAGGTCCGGGGACGCGCTGGTCGAACAAATAAAGAGGGATATGGCCGCCGCACAAAAATGCTTTACAAAATAAGACAAGTATGTTAATATAAGAAAAAAGTAAGGAGATTATAATAAGATGGCGTTGGTAAAAGAGAAGAAGAAAGAATTGATAGAAAAGTTTAAAGAGCACGAAAAAGATACCGGCTCTCCGAGTGTACAGGTTGCGCTTCTGACGGAGCGGATAAATTCGCTTTCGGACCATTTCAAGGCCCATAAACGCGATCATCACTCAAGGCGCGGCCTGCTCAGGATGGTAAGCGTCAGGAGAAGACTTCTGGAGTATCTTAAGAGAAGTGACGAGAAAGAGTATCACGCTCTTATAAAGCGGCTCGACCTCAGGAAATAAGCTCACCCGGTGCTTTAAAAGGGTTTTCTGTCACACAAAAAAAATCAAAGGATAAAATGGCTAAAAAATTTGAAGCGAAATTAGGCGAGAATACAATAACTATCGAGACAGGCAGAATGGCTAAGCAGGCGGATGGCGCAGTGGCCATCCAGCTTGGCGGTACCGTGGTCTTGTCGACCGCGGTATGCTCGAAGCAGGCGAGGCAGGATATCGATTTCTTCCCGCTGACATGCGAATATCAGGAGAAGACTTATGCCGCAGGCAAGATACCCGGGGGATTTTTCAAGCGCGAAGGCAGACCCTCCGAAAAGGAGATCTTGACGGCGCGCCTTACCGACAGGCCGATCAGGCCGCTATTCCCGAAAGGTTTTATAAATGAGGTCCAACTCGTTTCGATGGTACTGTCGAGCGATGGCGAGAACGATTCGGATGTTCTGGCTATGGTCGGCGCTTCTACCGCGCTTACGATCTCGGACATACCGTTCAACGGGCCGATAGGGGCCGTCAGGGTCGGCAGGATAGACGGAAAGTTCGTCATTAATCCTACGTTCCAACAGCTTGCCACAAGCGATCTCGACATGGTAGTGGCCGGAACGCGTTCCGCCGTTATCATGATAGAGTCCGGCTCAAATGAGCTGGGCGAGGATGTCATATTCGATGCGGTAAAGTTTGCTCACCGTGAGATGCAGCCGCTCATTGACATTCAGGAGAAGATGGCCAAGGAGTGCGGTTCAAAGAAGAGAGATATCGAGCTGCATATAATAAGCGACGAGTTGATAAAAAAGGTAAAAGAGCTTTCCGAAGCAAAGCTGGCCGAGATAAATAAACTCAATACAAAAGAACAGAGGGAAGACGCGATGGATGCTTTAGCCGGCGAATTGAAGGAGAAGCTCGCTACCGAAGAGTCCGGCTACTCGGAAAAAGACGTGAAGAACGCCTTGAACGAGGTTGAAGAAGAGAATGTGAGAAAGTTTATAGTAGAGAAGAAGAAACGGGTCGACGGCAGGAATTTCGACGAGATCCGCCAGATAACATGCGAAGTCGGTGTATTGCCGAGGACCCACGGGTCCGGGCTCTTTACGCGCGGACAGACGCAGAGCCTTTCGGTCACTACTCTGGGTACCAGCGCCGACGAGCAGACAATAGACGCCCTCGAAGGCGAGACGCAGAAGAGTTTTATGCTCCACTACAATTTCCCGCCGTTTTCCGTGGGAGAGGCGAGGCCGATAAGGGGCCCCGGCAGAAGAGAGATTGGCCACGGCGCGCTTGCAGAGAGGGCATTAAAAGCGGTCATGCCGAACAAAGATAAATTTCCTTACACCGTAAGGGTCGTATCGGATATTCTCGAATCGAACGGTTCTTCGAGTATGGCTACCGTATGCGCGAGTTCGCTCTCGCTTATGGATGCCGGCGTTCCGATCACTAAGCCGGTCAGCGGTATCGCTATCGGGCTGATAAAAGAGAAGGACCATTTTATAATATTGACCGACATAGGCGGCGTAGAAGATCATTACGGTGACATGGACTTCAAGGTCGCGGGCACGAAAGACGGCATTACCGCCGTCCAGATGGACCTTAAGGTCGAGGGTATAAATGAAGATATCCTTCGGGAAGCGCTTGCAGTCGGGAAAAAATCCAGGCTCTTCATCCTGGATAAGATGGCCCAGGCGATCGCCGGTCCCAAAGGAGCGATATCCGCATACGCTCCCCAGATAGTCAGTTTCAAGATCAATCAATCCAAGATAGGCGAGGTGATCGGTCCCGGAGGCAAAAATATAAAGAAGATCATCCAGGATTACGGCGTTACCGTCGACATATCGGATGACGGTACGGTCCAGGTGGCTTCGCACGACCAGGCCGCGATCGAACAGGCCGTCAATGTGATCAAAGGGATAACGGAAGAGCCCGAGATCGGCAGGATCTATAAAGGTAAGGTGAAGAGGATAATGGCCTTCGGTGCTTTCTGCGAGATCCTTCCCGGCAAAGAAGGTCTCGTCCACGTGTCGGAGCTTGCGAACAAGTTTGTCAAGACCGTGGAGGACGTGGTCAAGATCGGTGACGAGATAATGGTCAAGGTCATCGAGGTGGACGATCAGGGCAGGGTAAATCTTTCGAAGAGACAGGCAGACCCGGATTGGACGCCGGAGATGGCGGAGAAAGCGGAGAAAGAGAAGCGGGATCGCCCGCCGCGGCGGAAGAGGGAATAGGATTATCCACAGCGTAGCCGACGCTTGAACGTCAGCTACTACAATAAGTTGAAAACAGTTAAAATCTCTATTAAGCAAAAAGACGGCTGCGACGATCTTCCGCTTCCGAGATATGCGACATCGGGTTCGAGCGGCATGGATCTTTGCGCCGACGTTGAAGGGGAAGTTACAATATTGCCAGGCGAAATCAGACTTATATCGTCTGGCATTTATTTGAGCATTCCCCAGGGGTATGAAGCTGAAATAAGGCCGAGGAGCGGGCTGGCGTTAAAACACGGGGTTAGCCTGGTCAACACGCCCGGCACTATCGACTCTGACTATCGCGGGCTTGTCAGCCTCATAATGATCAACCACGGCAAGGGACCTTTTAAGATAAGGCGCGGTGACAGGGTCGCCCAGATGGTCATAAAAGAGGTCACGAGAGCCGAGGTAGAGATAAAAGATTCCCTGGATGAAACCGTAAGATCCGCCGGAGGTTTCGGCCACACCGGTAAGTGAGATGACAAATTCGAAATTCGAATATCGAAATCCGAAACAATTTCAAAATCTCAAATTCAAGAGTTTTTATTTTTGAACATTCGAATTTTGTATTTTTAATTTGTTTTGTATTTCGGATTTTGCGCTTCGGATTTAACCCGTATTATTACTGTGGTTTAATTTATGGACAAGACCAGGTGGAATGAGATTCAGGCAATACTGCTCTTCGCTATAGCTATCCTTATCTTCACAAGCCTCATAACGTTCAATTTCCAGGATCTTTCCCTTTTTACATCGAACCCCAATGTTC
>JAQURV010000064.1 GCA_029004355.1 Candidatus Omnitrophota bacterium | reverse complement strand
ATCCTCGATAAAAAGATAGGAAAGATCAGGGCTGCGACCGTTCTCTACCCGGGTCAGATATTCAATATAGGGACGCACGTCTTTGATGCGTTGAGGATGCTGATACCGTATAAGGCGAAAGCCGTATCGGGCATCTCTTTCGATCTTAACAATCGGGACCCGTCTATTTCGGGATGGATCGAGTTTGACGGCCGGATCCCATGTGCGCTGGTGGCCACAGGAAGAAGAGAAGACCTGATCATGGAGATAGATATTATTGGCGATGAGGGGAGGATCAAGTTATCGGAGAACGGGGAAAAGGTCGAATGCTATTCTTTTTCCGAAAGCAAAAGATATTCCGGATACAGAGAACTGACACCAACCTCATTTAATTTGCCTGAGCCAAACGATAGCCTGGTAACCGCGATCCGCGAAATTTGTGCGGCCCTAAAGAATAAGAAGATTGAGGCGGGATGTTCAGGTGGGGATGGCCTGGCGGCCCTGGTCTTGAGTTGCGCCATGATAAAGTCGGCTGAACAAAACGCGCGTCCCGTGAAGCTGGAAAAAAAGTACATGCTATAGGAGGTATTAAAGAATGCCTGAGCTTGCGATATTGGGCGGGAAGCCCGCTCGAACCAAACCGTTCGGGTCATCCGCCATTATTGATCATGATGAATGGAATTATCTGAAAAAAGTCCTGGAGAGAAGGGAGATATCCCGTTTTATGGGGAGCCCCACAAAAGATATCGACAGCCTTTTAGTTATGCCTTCTCTCGAAGCCGAAAATTACGAGAAGGGATATTTCTCTTTTCTCGGGGGCAGGATGGTAAGAAAGTTTGAAGCGGACTTCGCCGGAAAATTTTCAGTCAAATACGCCATATCTGTCAATTCAGCCACGTCAGGCCTTTCAGTAGCACTGGGGGCGGCCGGCATCGGTCCCGGGGATGAAGTTATCACTACCTGCATGTCATTTAACGCTACCGCGGCAAGCATACTCCTGTTCAATTCTATCCCGGTCTTCGTGGACGTCAGCACAAAAAATTTCTGCATGGACCCGGAAAAAGTTGCGAAAGCAATCACTCCGAAAACGAAGGCGATATTAGTTGTCCATCTTTTAGGTAACCCGGCCGATATGGACGCAATATTAAAGATAGCCAGAAAGAATAACCTTGTGGTTGTGGAAGACTGCGCGCAAGCGCCCGGAGTAAAATATAAAGGAAGGAACGTTGGGACGATCGGCGATCTGGGAGTTTTCAGCTTCCAGGAGACAAAGAACATAATGACCGGCGAGGGCGGGATGATCATTACAAACGACAAAGAGCTCGCGAAGAGGTCGCGTCTTATACGTAATCACGGTGAATCGATCCCGGACAAAACGTGGGATGAAGAGGACCTCGTGAACCTCGTCGGCATGAACTTCAGAATGACGGAACTCACCGCCGCGCTGGGTATAGCCCAGTTGAAGAAGCTGGATAGCCATAATAGGATGAGGATCAATAATGCCGCTATCCTTACCAGGGGTCTTAAGGGACTGCCCGGCATAACGCTGCCTGAGCTTGTGCCGGGTGCGGTGCCGCACATCTTTGCTATGTTATACAACGAAGAGGCGACCGGCGTAGAGCGCTCCAAGATACTGGCAAGCCTGCGCGCCGAAGGCATACCGGTTGGTTCGGGGTATCTCCGGACGATGTACGAGAATCCCATATTCGCGAAGCGAATAGCGTACGGGAAGGATAAGTGCCCGTGGTCGTGCCATCTTTATGGCGCCGAGCGTAAGTATCAACAGGGCGATTGCCCGGTTGCTGAAGGGCTTTTGAGAAAGCGTTTTATATGGTTCTATCATTTTCACAAGCCTAACGGCGCGAGCGATATGAAGGATGTTATCGCAGCTTTCAGGAAGGTCTTCGGGAATTTGGAAGTTTTAAAGAAGAAGAAGGTGAACGCGGAGATAGGGTATAAATGGTAAACGGTCCGGCTGAGAAACAGAATATCATAGGTATTATCACCGCCCGAGGCGGATCCGTCAGGATACCGCTCAAGAATATCATCCCGTTGAACGGGAAACCGCTTGTTACCTATATGATAAAATCGGCGTTAGGCGCCAGAAGCTTGCGGCGCGTCATTGTCTCAACCGACCACCCGGAAATACGACGAATAGCGATCGATGCCGGCGCTGAGGTACCGTTCCTCAGGCCGCCGAAGCTATCGGAGGATTGCCCTTCGGAATGGGTTATCCAGCACGCGGTAGAGTTTGTGGAGAAGGAAGAGGGTAGGAAGATAGACATCGCCGTCATGCTGCAGCCAACGACACCGCTATGTCTCGCCGCCGACATAGATGCCTGCGTCGATATATTGCTCGAGCACGATGAGTTTGAAACGGTCTTCTCAGCGGTTCCGGTCCGCGAGCGGCCTGAATGGATGTTCTCCCTTGAAAGCGGCAGTAGGGCCAGGCTGCTCATCAATAACGAAATAAAGGGCGAGACCGGCATCTCGCAGTGTCTGCCGAGACTGGTGATGCCGAACGGCGCCGTATATGCGATTCGCCGGAAGGCACTCTTTGGAGAAGGTGTCCAGATCTCGAAGAATACAGGTGCGCACGTGATGCCATTTGAGCGTTCCATCGACATCGACGAACCGATCGATATGGAATTCGCCGAGTTTTTGATAGGACATGCTAAGCTCTCGGCCGGTAAATAAGCAAATAGGAGGTTTTTGCATGTCAGAGAATAGGATAGAGGCGTTCTTCATACGAAACAAAGGCATAATAAAAGCGGTTGTTTTAGGTCTTATAACCTCATTCTATCTTTACCTTATAGTTCTGAGGACGCTAGAAGGGGGAACCGTTATCAATAAAGTGGTTGCCCTCTTCGGAGTTTTGATCGTATTGAACTTTTTATTTTACGACAGAAGCCAGATTTTTATCATATCGCAATTGTACTTTGTGATAACACTAGCTATACTGGAAGCGCTTTTTATAATAAATCCTTCGATATTTCCAAGTTGCTTCTCCGATTACAGCTCAAAGATAAAGACGGCAGACCGGCTTCGAATGGTTGAGTTTCTCAAAGATGAGCCATATGCAAAGTTCAGGCCGGACACGGTTATCAGGTCTCAGGGAAAAAGAGGCCAGGATTTCATATATGAATGGCAGACTGATAAGCTTGGTTTCAAGAACGATCCCGCGGTATATGAGCAATCGATAGAGGCGGTTGCGCTTGGAGACTCATTCACCGAATGCATGGGCTGTAATATAGCCGATACCTGGTCAAGTATCCTATCGTCGCGATACGGCATCAATACGCTGAACCTGGGCGTCCAGGGATACGCCCCGCAGCAACTAACAGGTTCGTTAGCGATGTATGGTATGCAGTTCAAGCCCAAATACGTCATCTATGGCTATTGCGGTACCACGTTCTACAGGACGGCTTATTTTGAGCACTATGACGAAAAGAAAAGTATAGCCGCGTTTAGGAATGTTTCGCCTATATTCTCTGCATATGAGATAAAGGGCAGATCTTTCGATAGTTTTACGTCTATCCTTATCAGGCAGTCATTTATTATGGTCGAATCACTCTTTTCTAATAAAGGTGCCCATCTTGTGGTTACGCCAACCGAGCGAAACGGCAAGCTCCTTAAGTATAAAAACTGGATACAACAGGACATCTTACTGTGCGATAAAATGCATTTTGATACCGGCTCAAGCGAGTGGCTCCTTACCGTTGATTCTATCCGGGAGGCGAAAAAGCTCTCCGACAGCATCGGAGCCAAGCTCATTCTTGTCTATTTGCCGCACCGGCCGTATATATATTACAAGTACCTGACTAACCGTGATATGCCGGATTCCTATGTGGAGGTCAAGGAGATTGAAGAGTTTGAGAAAGTCTCTAAAGAGCTGGGGATCGCCTTCATCCGGATCGATGAACCTCTTTTCGAGTATATGGATAGCCTCGTTAAGAGCGGCTACGATTATAAAGACCTGCCTTATTTCTATAAAGACGGCCACATGAGCCCGAAAGGGACCGCTATCGTTGCCAAGACTATAGCCGAATATATAAAAGGAACGAATTGAGGGAATGCGTCTAACCAGAAAATATGACTATGGCGAGCAATAAGATAAAGAAAAAAATAGATCCGGAAGTGCTGTGGCTGGAGAGGCTGGGTTTTTTTGATGTTATCGCGGCGTTCGTCCGGAAACCCTTTTCTGACAGAACCGTCTATTTTGGAGAGAATGGCGAAACGCGCCTTGCGCGGTATGCGCTTGCTTTTATAGAGCGGCGCAAGATGCATCTTAAAATCCTGCCCCTGAGCCTTTCTCTGGAAAACGAATCCGCGCGCATGGAGACTTTGGTCTATAAAGTTAACCAGGATATGCACGCATGCGCTGAGGATCTTTTCGCGGCATATATGTCCGGCAGGACTTCCAGGCTGAAGAGCGTGTTCAGATGCTATATGGCGGGGGCGTTACGCAGCAGGGTAGCTTTTGCGGTCGTTGTAGAATACCGGTCAAAACCGATGATCGGCACGAGGCATATAATAAGATTCACAAGGCATCCTATGAACCGGGTATTGTGTCATCTCTACAGGAGGAGAGGCTTTGCGGTAAAGGAATACATGGGCATGTCCGCATATATAGTATCCATAGGACGATTGTTGAATTTTTTGGCGAGCGTCATTAGATCAAAAGTATTATCAGCCCCCCCGCCGTCTAATATCCCGGAAATAAAACCGTCTATATGGATAGAATATGATCATGAGAGTTTTATAGATCTCGCCTTCTGGGAAGAAAGCGCGAAGCGCAAATGTTTTGATATTATTTATTATCTGGATAGAAAAAACGCCACTATTTCGCCTGAAATAACAAACAGCATAGAAAAAGAAGGCGCGCTGTGGATCGATACTCGCTTAAAATCGATAGCATCCAATCTCAGTACAGTACAAATGATAGCGCTTATTAAAGAGTTCATCAGATCGGACGATCGTCCGTTTTGGCTTAGATTCTTTGATTTTGAATATAATTTCTGGAGTCTGATCTACGCAGCGTTATTTAAAAAATATAAAGTCAAAATATTGATCCAACATCAAGACACCTCGTGGAAGCAAGGGGTGCAGGTCGCGGCTATGGAATCAGCCGGCGGGATCATGATAGGATTCCATTGGTCGAGTTATCCGGCCCGCATGGGGATAGACCACTTTTTCCCGTATCATGTGTTTTTCGTATGGGGCAAATTAATCAGTGATATACTGCAGCCGTATGATAGCAAGTGCAGGCATGTACTTCCTTCGGGCGTATGGATACAGAAAGATGACGTCGAGCTTAAGGAATTGCGGGACCGCTTAAAGACATTTAAATTTGCATTTACTATATTTGATTCCACCGTTTCATATAACATTCATCAGACGCCTTCTTCGCTGTCCCGGTTCTATCTCCTCCTTCTGGAACTGCTCGAAAAGAATGCGTCATGGGGCACTGTTATAAAGAATAAGATGGGGGAACTTGATAAAATTTCAGAACTTCCCGGCGGCAGGGATATCGTGCGACGGTTTCAATTGCTCATAGATGCGGGGCGGGTCTTCTTTCTGAGTAGTATGACATCGCCCGTAACCGCAGCCGCGCTTACGGACATTTCAGTTTGCTATGGTTTAAATTCCGCCGGTATCGTTGCGGGTACGTATGGGCACAGGGTATTGCACTGGGATTGCGCCGGATGGCTGTTGCATCCATTCTATAAGGATAGAGGGCAGAAGATAGCGTATAGGGTGCTTGAGGAATTAGGCAGCGCGATCACGGCTGCGAGTAACGGCGATAGCTCGATCGGCGATTTTTCAAAATGGCGGCAATCATTCAATCACTTTGAGGATTTTAATGCCGACAGCAGAGTAGGCCGTTTTATCGGAAAGTTTATGGAAGATATAGTTAAGACAGGCGATGTAGATAGTTCGCTGGATAGCGCTGTATGGCAATACAAAGAAACGAACATGATAGATGATAGTTTTCCAAGAGTTGAAACCACGGAAGGAGCGGCATGAAGAATATATTGAATAACAAGGTCGTATTGATCACGGGCGGGACAGGTTCGTTCGGCACGGCGTTTACGCGGATCATATTTCAAAAGTACAGGCCGAAGAAGGTTATCATATTCAGCAGGGATGAATTCAAGCAGTATCAGATGGCCAAGGAATTCCCGGAAACCAAATACCCTATACGTTATTTCCTTGGAGATGTCCGCGATAAGGGGAGGCTCCACCGCGCGTTCGAAGGTGTTGATTATGTGATCCACGCGGCAGCGTTGAAGCAGGTACCCGCTCTCGAATATAACCCCATGGAAGCGGTAAAGACGAACGTTATGGGCGCCGACAATATAGTCGATGTGGCCATAGACAGAGGGGTCAAGAGGGTGGTCGCTCTTTCAAGCGATAAGGCGGCAAACCCGATAAACCTGTATGGGGCCAGCAAGCTGGTCGCGGAGAAGATATTCATAGCCGCGAACGCATACGGCGGCGGAAAGGTCCGGTTTGCCGTTGTCAGATACGGCAACGTCTTCGGTTCCCGCGGCAGCGTAATACCTCTCTTCATGAAACTTAAAGCGAGCGGTATCAAAGAATATCCCGTAACGGATGACAGGATGACGCGCTTCTGGATCACGCTCGAGGAGAGTGTAGACCTTGTGCTCAACGCCTTGAAGGAGACGGAAGGGGGAGAAGTCTTTGTCCCCATCATCCCTTCGATGAAGATCACCGACCTCGTAAGGTCGATCGAACCGAACCCTAGGTTCAAGATAATAGGTATAAGACCGGGAGAGAAATTGCACGAAACGCTCCTGTCGGAAGATGAGGCGAGGAACGCCAAGGTATTTAAGGGTATGTATGTAGTGATCCCCCAGTTCTATGAAACGAAGGAAGTCCATAAAAAATACGACAAGTATCGATCTTTGCCGAAAGGGTATGCGTATACCAGCAACAACAACGACGAATGGCTGACCGTAGAAAAATTAAGGAAGATGCTAAAAAGCCTATGAGCATAATACCGTACGGGCATCAATCCGTGGATGCTTCCGATATAACTTCGGTAAAAGATGTCCTTAAATCTGACTGGCTCACGCAGGGGCCCAAGGTAAGGGCATTCGAGGATGCCTTGTGCGCATATACCGGGGCAAGATACGCCGTCTCGGTTTCAAGCGGCACGGCGGCCCTGCATATCGCGGCTCTTGCGGCCGGACTAAAGCATGGCGATGAGGTGATAACGTCGCCGATAACATTCCTTGCCTCCGCCAACTGTATCCTTTATTGCGGCGCAAGGCCGGTCTTCGGTGACATAGATCCGGAGACCGTCAATATAGACCCTTCTAATATAAGGGCGGGGATCACCAGGAAGACCAGGGCGCTTTTGCCGGTACATTTTGCCGGGCATCCATGCGACATGAAAGAGATAAACGCTATCGCCGGGAAGAATGGCCTCATTGTGATCGAAGACGCGGCGCACGCCATTGGAGCGCGATATAAGGATGAGCGGGTAGGTTCCTGTAAATACTCGGATATGGCTATCTTCAGTTTCCATCCTGTTAAAACGATAACTACCGGAGAAGGCGGGGCGGTCCTTACCAACAGCAAGGTTTTATATCAAAAGCTCATGATGCTCAGGAACCACGGCACGACCAAGGATCCCGGATCGATCGATAAGCGGATGGGTGATTGCGCCTGGTATTACGAGATGCACGAGCTCGGGTTCAATTACCGCATAACGGACATCCAGGCGGCGCTGGGCTTATCGCAATTGAAGAGGATAGATAGTTTTATAAAGAGAAGGCACGAGATTGCCGGCGTTTACAACAAGGCATTCGACGGCAATGAATATTTCGATATACCCATAGAGAAAGATCATGCGTATTCCGCGTACCATATCTATCCTTTGCGGTTAAAGGATAGGTTCAGCCGCAAACGCAGGGAGATATTCGCGCGCATGAGGAAAGAGGGGCTCGGCGTCCAGGTCCACTATATACCGGTCTATCTCCAACCTTATTACAGAAAGCTTGGATATAAGAAGGGCTCATGCGTGAATGCCGAATCGTATTACCAGAGGGCGATCAGCATCCCTATATATCCGGGATTGAAGGCTGCGGAAGTTGCCCGCGTTATAGATACGGTATATAAAATTTTTAGGGAGGCGCGCTAAGAGATGGCTAAACTTGCTCTTGGGACGGCACAGATAGGG
>JAQURV010000063.1 GCA_029004355.1 Candidatus Omnitrophota bacterium | reverse complement strand
CGGCATATCTCTTTGGCATAATCGGTCCAGAGCCCCTGCCCCCAGTAACGGAAGTCGCTCGATTGGGACAAGAGGAGATAAAGAAGTGCTTCCCGGTAGGCGGGATCCTTCGTATCCGTCTTCTTGCCGTCGAACTTCCGGTGGAACATGACGCTCAGTTTATTAATGGGGCTGAGGACGTCCTCGTAACCCTTGACCCAGTTCTTGTCGCTGGTCCACGAGCCTTTGTCGAGATTGTAGTTAGGGTCCCTTCCGTGGATGGCTTCGATGGCGCGATCACACGCGCCGGGTGAATATTCTGTCACGAACTCCCATATCCTGCGCTGGGATACGGGCTGTACCGGCGTAAACTGTTTTTCATCGACGCCGGCCGATCTTAAGAATCCGAGATACTCCGATCCGTTCATGGCGACCGTCCCCACTATGCCTATCTCCTGGAAAGCCTGTTTATACCCCGACGGGAATTCATTCATCATCACTCCCCCGTTCTCGCCGTCGCCTATCTGAAGGACATACGGAGGCATCTTCTTGCCATGGAGGTCCTCGCGGCCGCGGGATTTCGCTTCGTAGTATGGCTGCATCTGGGCAACGAGTTTGGTGTCGGATCCCTGCGTCTTAATGAGGATGGTTATATCTTCCGTCTCGCCCAGAGAATTCTTGGCGACGAGCCTGTGAGGAAAATGCGGCCTGTGGATGGACGTACCGTCGAGGTTCTCTATCGTATGCTCCTGGACCATCAACCATTCATAGCCGCATTCTTTCAACGCCTTCACGTAGGCATAGCAGATATCCGGGTGTATCGGCAGATGCATCTCCGGGGGAGAAAAACCTTTTACGCGGCCCAGCGCCTCATAGCCGAATATGGAGGCGAAATGTTTACGCCAGGCCAGCATATGCAGTTTTATGTCCGGCACAGGCGTGGATGTAACCACTGCGTGCGACCACATCGTCCCCAGCCATTCGCAGTAACGGTAATATTTTTTATCTGTCGTAATGAGACTCAAACTATCGAGCGTCTTACCGTTTTCTATCTGTCTTAAACCCCACAGGAGGTTACCCGAATAGTCGAGCATCACGCGGGGATTATGGCCCTGGCTCACAAGCTCCCTTATAAAATCGGACATACGCGAGTAGCACCACAAAAATACGGGGCCATTATGGTTATCTCCGATATCCTGGTGCTCGATCATATATTGAAGGTTTGAGATCAGATGGGCCCTTCTCAGATCGCCGGTCGATGCGGGGATCGTCGGCTGGTGCATGTGCAGCGCTATCCCGCAGCTCGAATTGACCCTGTCAAAATCTATGTTGGAGACCGAAGCGTAAAGCTCTTTTTTAGCTTTCGCGCCTTTTGCTGCTAACTTCTCTTCGTCACCGCATATGTTGGGTAATCCGTCGATCAATTCCCCGGGTTTTTCTTTAACGGCCGGCATAAGACACCTCCGGAAGGTAATATGAAGCGCAGTTCATACCGCGGAAGATATTGTCCCGCGACTCTACTTCTTTCAGCCACTCTTCCTCTATGGAATTATTGAGCAGGTCTTCATATAATTTCGTAAATCTGTTTATGTGCAGGCAGGTCCGCTTATTGGCATACGGCACCATCGTTCCCGTCTTTATTATAAAGGCCCAGTCGCTCGATTCGGCGAGCACCAGTTCCCTCACGGCCTGATCGAGCGCCCTCGACCGGAGTTTATTCAAGGCGGGCTTATTTATGTTTGCCGCAAACTTTTTGGCAAGCTCTCCCATCCTCTCCTCGGCCTCATGAAGGTGCTTGTATATCCAATCCGTCCCGCCGCTCAGCCACTGCTCGCTGTAACCTTTGTAGCCCCAGCTTGAGCCCGACGGAACCGCGACCTGGTTCACCGGGTACTCCTCGAGATACTCGCCGGGCGTTGTCAGCTTAACCGTCTTCTGGTCGTAGGCTATCTTCCTGGCAAGAAAATCTATCCACATCGGCCCTTCGAACCACCAGTGGCCGAAGAGTTCGGCATCGTACGGGGCGATGATTATGGGTTTCCTGTCCATATGGTGGGACAGGTGCTCTATCTGTTTCTCCCTGTTGAACATAAAGTTCCCGGCGTGCATGGCGGCCTTCTCGCGCGCCCAGTCGGGGACATACGGCTCCTTGTGCTCGGTCTTACCGGTTATCCGCCAGTACTTCATGCCTGTGTTTATTCTCAACCCGTTGGGATGTATGTACGGTTTTATATATTCGTGATCAAGCTCAAACCCTATATCTTTATAATATTCCCTGTAATCTACATCGCCGGGATAACCCTCTTTCGAGCTCCATACCTGTTTCGAAGATTCCCAGTCGCGTCCGAACGCCGCGACGCCGGACGGGCAATAGATCGGCGCGTAGACCCCGAATTTGGGCGCGGGATCCGCGTTCATTATGCCGTGCGAATCGACGAAAAAATACCGGACGCCCGCCTCTTTAAGTATTTTGTCGACGCCCGGATAGTAGCCGCATTCCGGCAGCCAGAATCCTTTCGGCGTACGCCCGAAAGTCTTCTTGTAGTGGTCGACGCCGAGATTGATCTGTGCCCTGGCGGCTTTTTCGTTCACTCCGAGGATGGGCAAAAAACCGTGCGTCGCGCACGAGCCGATGATCTCGACGAATCCCAGGTCCTGGAATTTTTTAAAAGCCTTGACAAGGTCCTTTTTATACCTATCGACGAACGTCTCTCTCGCCTCAAGGAATTTCCTGTGGTACATGAGCGCGAGGCCGTGGTAGCGCGCGTCATAACCCGTCCTGTCCATCTCTTTTCTAGCAAGGTCTATCAGCCTGTCTATGTGGCGGATGTAGCGGTTCTGTAAAAACGGGTCGCGGAGCATCGAAACGAGCGGCGGAGTGAGCGACATGGTTATGCGGAAATCGACGCCGTCGGCTACAAGATGCTCGAAGACGTTTATAAGGGGGATGTATGTTTCTGTGATGGCTTCATAGAGCCAGTTCTCTTCCAGGAAATAATCTTCTTCGGGGTGACGTACGAACGGAAGGTGGGTATGTAATACCAGACTCAAATACCCTTTATACATATCGCGTCTTCTCTCGTTCCGCGGCGGTGGAGATCTCTCTCTTCTCGACCTCGTCATTAGATACTGCGGTAAAACTCAAAGGTATTCTGCCGTCGGGAAGCGCCAGCCTCATGCCGAAGGTCCCGTCGCTGCGTAACTCCACCGGCTTGTCGCCCCACCATACTTTCGCATCCGGTTCCGTTCGGCCGTATACTATGAGTTCCGTGCCGAGTTCAAAGAAAAATTTCCTGCCGCGCGTATCGGACTGTTCGCTGGCGCCCGGGAATCCTTCGCTTGCGCCGCCAAATTCGGAAGCCCCGAGAAATGTCTTTTTCGAAAATTTGCCCGCGAAGAGATTTTGAGCGCCTGATCTCTGCAGGACGATATCGTATCCTCCCCTTCTCTGGACACCCGCCCTGTTGGCCAGGCGGCGCGCGAGGCGCTTCGATATTATATCCTTAAGGAGGGGGGAGATATTGGAGTAATATGCTTTTACGTCGTCTTCGGTGAGCGTTATTTTGCGTCTTCCGCGCCTGTTATTGCCCCTCGACGCCGTTTTTTGGCTTTTTTTTACCTCGGCGATTACGTAAGGGGTCTCTTTCTTGAACCCCTCCGCCTTCATCCATATCTCGTCATGGCGGTTCGAGGGATTAAGCCGCGGCGTCGTAACGAAGTTGGATCTGGTCAGGGCAAAGAACCTTCCGTCCTGTAGACGTAGGCCGATCTCGGCGCAGAAACTTGTGTTGTCATTCCATACGTTCACATACCAGTTATTCGCGCCCTCACCTACCTCGATATCGAACTGGCGGTTGGCGTTGGTCCCGTTAAAATCGATGCAGGAGACATCGTAAAAACGTAAGACCCGGGCAGCCCTGTCGACTTCGCCGCCGATCCGGTTTTTGAGCTCTTCGATAGAGGAATACGCGACTTCCCAGTATGCATATATCCAATGGGGATCGCGCGCGATCAGGGTAAGTTTTGTTCTATTATAGGACAGGGGTATGTCGAGGGATTCGACAAACGGTTTCTTTACGCCATGGTTCTTTTTTGTTTCTTTCGATGGCATATGACAGACCTGATTTAGGAGCTGTAAACACTCAATACCTGGTCCGCAACGATATCCCATGAAAAAGCGGACTCTACCGCGACCCGGCCGTTCCTTCCCATCCACCTGGCATGCTCGAAATCGTTGAAGAGCGTCCCTATGCCCCAGGCTATCGATTCGGGATTGCAATATATCTTCAGACCGGTAACGTCATGCCAGAGTATCTCAGCCGGCCCGCCGTTGGCGCAGGCGACAACAGGTTTGCCCGCGCTCCATGCTTCGAGTATCACGATACCGAACGGCTCGTTCCTGCTGGGAACGCAAACGCAGTCACAGGCCTTATAGAGGTCGGCCAGGCGCCATCCGTTATGGTAACCGAGGAACCTTGTGGCGTGGGAGACGCCGATCTGTTTCGCGCGGTCCTCGACCGACCAGCGCATCTCGCCGTCGCCGACAAATACGAACTTCGCGTTTCCGTAGTATTTCAGGACATACGGGATAGCCTCGACGAGAAGGTCCGGCCCTTTTTGATAGACCATCCTTCCAGAAAAGAGCACCATCGGGTCCAACGGCCCTACGCCATACATGCGCCGTACGCCCGCGGGATCGATCCAACCGTCATAATTTTTCGGGCTTACGCCGTTATAGACGACATTTACCTTCCAGTCCGGAAGGTTATACATCCACATGATCTCGTTCTTGAGAGCTCCGGAGACGGCCATTACCTTGTCCGCGCAGAACGTGCCGTGGCGCTCATGGTCCCTTATCCGGGCCGATCGACCTCCGTGAAAATTGTTGCTGCACCTGCCGTATTCGGTCGAATGGACCGTCATTACACCTTTACGGCCCCTGCCCTGTTTTATCCATACCATAGCGTTCGATGTCAGCCAGTCGTGCGCATGGACGATATCGAAGGCCGCGCCCATATGGTCCTCCGTATGGAATACGGCGTTGACGAAGGCCCTGCACATATTATTTATCTCTTCTACGAAATCGGAATGTGACGAGAAAGGAACCCTGTGGTAATGCACGCCGTGGATACGTTCATACTGCGCATGGTCGGGTTTGCCCATGCGGGTAAAGACGTGAACCTCGTTACCTTTACGCTCCAATGCCGAGGCAAGCTCCGTAACGTGCGCGGCTACTCCGCCAATGCCTATAGAGTGAAGCGATTCCCACGAAAGCAATGCTATCTTCATGATCTTAAACCTCCTGCCAAGCTGTTATGGAAAGGACTATATTATAGCATATAACATATATAATGCTACAAAAAAATGTTAGCCTGTTATTTTCCTAAGGTACGGCACAGGAGGTGGTAAGAAAGCGCCGAAATGAGCGCCGCGCAGGGGATAGTCAGTATCCATGCCCAGATGATCCTGCCGGCAACGCCCCATTTCACCGCGCTCAAGCGCCTCAGAGAACCGACACCCATAATAGCGCCGGTTATGGTATGCGTTGTGCTTACGGGAATGCCCATCCATGATGAGATGAATAACGTGGTAGCAGCCCCTAACTCGGCGCAGAAGCCGTCTACAGGCTTGAGCTTCGCTACCTTCTGCCCCATAGTCTTGACTATGCGCCATCCGCCAAACATCGTACCTATGGAAATGGCCGTATAGCATGCTATTACTACCCAGAATGGGATGTAAAATTTCGTTCCTAAGAGGCCTGCTGAGAAAAGGAGGCTCGCGATGATACCCATCGTCTTTTGCGCATCGTTTCCGCCGTGGCCCAGGCTGTAAAATGCCGCTGATATCAATTGCCCCTTACGGAATATATGATCTACCTGCGCGGGGGCGCTATGCCTGAATATCCAATAGACAGCTACTCCGAGGCCAAGTCCCAAAAGAAGACCCAGTATCGGCGATATGAATATGAAAGCTATGGTCTTCAGTATGCCGCTCCACATAAGCGCGCTTGATCCCGCCTTCACGAGCGCGGCGCCTATCATGCCGCCGATGAGCGCGTGAGACGAGCTTGTGGGCAGCCCCAGATACCAGGTGATGATATTCCAGCCGCAGGCGCCCATAAGCGCGCCGAATATCGTCAATTTATCTACGGTATTTATGTCGACTATACCCTTACCTATCGTGTTGGCGACGTGCAATCCAAAGAAGAGGAAGGCGATAAAATTAAAGAATGCCGCCCACACGACGGCTACCCTGGGCGACAATACTCTCGTGGAGACGATCGTGGCTATGGAATTAGCCGAATCGTGGAAACCGTTCAAAAAATCGAAAAGGAGGGCGAGCAATATTAAAAAGATTATGGCCAGAGTCATTTTGGTTTATGCCTGTTTTACGAGGATGGACTGGACTACGTGCGCGACGTCTTCGCATATGTCGAGGACCGTCTCCGCATCCTGATATATCTCTTTTAATTTTATTACTGCGATAGGGTCTTTCGACGTTTCAAAAAGCTCCGCAAGGACATTGTCTCTCATCGTGTCGCCTAAATTCTCAAGCCGGTTCACTTCCACGCAGGCGTCTGAAACGTCTTTAGCCTTCTTAAGGTTGCTTAAGCCTTTAACGGCGCGCAATACGGCGCGGGCGGATTCGTTGATCACCGCGGCGAATTCGATCAGGTTCTTATTAGGCCCCGCGACTTTATAGACCTTCATCCTGTTGACGATCGTATAGAGCATGTCGGTTATATCGTCCAGCTCTTTGGCCAGGGTATGGATATCCTCCCTGTCGAACGGCGTGATGAATGTCTTGTTGAGGTTATCGAGTATGGTGTGGGCGACTTCGTCCCCCTGGTGTTCGATATCGTGCATCTTCGTCAGGGAAACCTCGTCGAGAATATCTTTCGATACGAGCTCTTTAAAGCAATCCGCGGCATCGACCGCGTACTGGGCCTGTTTTTCGAACAGGTCGAAGAAATTAAACTCTTTCGGCATGAAATTGAATAGCATGATGATGTATTATAAGCGCGGCGGCTTGGAGTGTCAATGGGAAAAATTTTTCGTTCAAATTTTTCGGTACAGTAGCGAAATGTGATGTGCCAATGTGGTTCGCAGGGACGCGCAATTTTCAGCCATGTGAAAATTGCGCTCGATAAAAGTTCTCGTACGCTGCCTCGAACTTTTAACGCCCTGCTCACCACATCGTCACATCACATTACCATACAACGGAAAAATTTTACTAGGTGGGCTGGTAAAAGCTAAAACTCAAGTTATGTGAGCACAGTAAAAATGTTAGGTTTTTTGTGAGAAGAAAAACGGTTTATATATAAGAACTTTTTCATATCAAAAGAGCCGAGGATGTTGAGGCCGGATTACCGTTTGCGAAGCAAACGCCGGCCGAGTTCCGCAGGCTCCCGTTTTTCGACGAACAAAAAACCGGCCCCGCCCACGGTAAGCAACCAGGCGGGGAAACATTTTTCTTACCACCTTTTAGGTGGCTGTGCGAACATAACGAGTTTTAGGTTTTACCGAAGTATGGCTATAAAAATTTACGCTACTTGAGTTTCTCGGGATGGTGTTTGACGACTTCGGCCTGGACCATGTAGATCACATCCTCGGCGATATTCGTGGTATGGTCGCATATGCGCTCCAGGAAGCGTGTGATGAGCAGGAGCTGGACGGCTCTCGGGGCCGATAAAGGGTCTTTTACCATATAGTCTTCTACCAATTCTTTGGATATCAGGTTCCGTAATTTATCCGCTTCGTTATCGGACAATATCACCTGCCTGGCCAGCTCAACATCGCCCTTTATGAACGAATCGACCGCCATCTTCACCATATTCTGCGCGATAGCGGTCAGCTTCGGGATATCGACCAATGGTTTTAAGAGCGGCTTGTCCGCGAGTTCCACTACGCGCTGCGCTATATCTACCGCGATATCGGCGATGCGTTCAAGCTCGGCATTCAATTTCATCCCGGTAGTGATGAACCTGAGGTCCTTTGCCATAGGCTGGTAGCGCGCGATGAGATCGATACATCTCTCGTCGATGTCCAGTTCCAGTTTGTCTATGTTCCCGTCGTTCGATATGACGCTCCTGGCCAGGTCTTCATCACGGTTCTTCAGCGCCTCGATAGATCTATATATCGCCTCTTCGGCATAACATCCCATCTTCAAAATATCTTTATTGAGTTCTTTCAATTCCTGATCTAAATGTCTCTCCATTTTATCCGTACCTCCCCGTTATGTAATCTTCCGTGCGCTTATCCTGCGGTGCGGTAAATATCTGTTCGGTCTTCCCGAATTCTATCAGTTCACCAAGGAGCATAAATCCGGTGTCGCCGGAAACGCGCGCCGCCTGCTGCATATTGTGCGTGACTATTATTATAGTATAGTTACTCTTAAGTTCACGCATTAATTCTTCGATCCTCGCTGTTGCCTGGGGATCCAGGGTAGAACACGGCTCGTCCATCAAGAGCACGTCCGGTTTTACCGCTATAAGGCGCGCGATGCATAATCTCTGTTTCTGCTCTAACGAGAGTGATAACGCCGGCGCGTTTAACCTGTCCTTCAACTCATCCCACAACAGCACGCTCTTGAGGCTGGTCTCAACGGTTT
>JAQURV010000062.1 GCA_029004355.1 Candidatus Omnitrophota bacterium | reverse complement strand
AGGTCGTCTATAAGCACGCCTATATAGGCCGCCGACCGGTCCAAAATGAGCGGTTCCTTATCTTTGATCCTGAGGCTCGCGTTTATGCCTGCCATGAGTCCCAGGCTTGCGGCTTCCTCATATCCGGTAGTCCCGTTTATCTGTCCGGCAAGGTAGAGGTTCGCCACGGTTTTTGTCTCCAGGGTGGGATATAGCTGGGTAGGATCCACAAAGTCGTATTCTATGCCGTAGCCGGGCCGGGTTATCCTGGCGTTTTCCAGCCCTTCGATGGAGGAGATCATCTTCTCCTGGACGTCGATGGGCAGGCTTGTCGATATGCCGTTCGGGTAGTACTCGCCTACGTTACGGCCCTCGGGTTCGAGAAATATATGGTGCCTGTCTCTGCCGGGGAACCGGTGCACTTTATCTTCGATAGACGGGCAATATCGTACGCCCGTCCCTTTTATTATCCCCGTGAATAGCGGAGACCTGTCCAGGTTTGAGCGTATGATCTCGTGGGTCGTCTTATTCGTATATGTTATATAACACGGCAGTTGTTCCCGGATGATCTTTTTTGTCTGAAAAGAGAACGGGATGATGTCTGCGTCCCCGTGCTGTATCGTAAGTTTTTTGAAATCTATCGTCTTTCCGTCTATCCTGGCGCATGTGCCGGTCTTCAGCCTCCCGATCGTAAATCCCATCTCCCGCAAAGAGTTAGATAGTCCTTCGGATCGTTTTTCTCCTATCCTGCCGCCCGGGAAGTGGTCCAACCCTATATGTATCAAGCCATTCAAGAAAGTGCCGGTGGTTATTATGATCGCCCTGGCTCTATAGGTCTCATTCAGAGCCGTTCTTATTCCGGCTACGGAACCGCCTTTTAAGATTATCTCTTCGGCCATCCCTTCCCTGACATCCAGGCCGTCTTGCCCGTCCACAACAGCTTTCATATATGCCCTGTAGGCGTGGCGGTCAACCTGGGCGCGGGAAGATCGCACAGCCGCCCCTTTTTTGGTGTTTAAGAGGCGAAATTGGAGCGCGGTTGCGTCCGTTGCCCTTGCCGTCCAGCCTCCGAGCGCGCCTATCTCTTTTACGAGCTGTCCTTTTGCCAGGCCGCCTATAGCAGGATTGCATGATAATGCCCCTATAGTATCGGCATTCATCGTCAAAAGAAGGGTTTTACACCCCAATTTCGCCGCCGCAAGGCTCGCTTCACAGCCGGCATGCCCGCCGCCCACTACAATAATGTCATATTCATTTTTCATGTCCGTACTCTTGCATTTCTTAAAAACCTCAGGTATACTACTAAATGGATGACAACAGCCTAGAGTGACCCGTTCTCGGGCCTTAAGGTACTAGTTACCTGCAAAGCGCTGTTGCCATCCTTTTTTTATCCGCAAGTTGATGTCAACAGCCGCTTATTCCCTGTAGAATCTATTTATTATGGATATAACTTCTTGAGGAGTGTCCGCCAGGTTAAATATCTTGAGATCTGAGCGGTCTATCATCTTATTGGGCAGCATTGTGCTCTCTATCCACCGCACAAGGCCCTTCCAATACTCGCTCCCTACCAGGATGATCGGGAACGGGTCTATCCTCTTTGTCTGGACCAGCGTTATCGCCTCGAAGAATTCGTCCATCGTCCCGAAGCCGCCCGGGAAAGCAATCATAGCCCTGGAGTACTTGGCGAACATCACTTTTCTGCAGAAGAAGTATTTGAATTCGAGAAGCTTCGTTACGTATTTATTCGGTTTCTGCATAATGGGTATCAGTATGTTCAGGCCTATAGACTCGCCGTCGGCCTCTTTCGCGCCCTTATTCGCGGCCTCCATTATGCCCGAACCCGCGCCTGTAATAACGGAGTAACCGTTCTTTACGAGCCTCGCGGCCGTCTCCTCGGCGATCTTGTAGTATTTGCCGGACGGGCTGGTCCTGGCCGAGCCGAAAATCGAAACGGCCTCTTTTACGTTAGAGAGCTCCTCAAAACCGTCGACAAATTCGCTCATTATGCGAAATATGCGCCACGGGTCCTCTTTTGTGAAATCACCTTTTAGCGCCAAAACCTCTCCCCTTTCCTATCGCCAGTATCCGGCCGGCATCAAAACCATTCGCGGCCCTGTAAACAAAAAAATACGCAAAAGCGGTAACCGGATTCGCGATCTGGTCGAGCAGGATATGCTGCGTCATGCCGACCGCTATGGCCTGCCAGAATTTCGACAAACCGAATATATAAATCGCCGCCCACAAAAAAAGCACTAACTCATACGAATGAAGGATAACGTAGATCTTTTTAAGGCTATTGGTCAGGCAGCATTTATAGATCTTTAGTATATTAAGGGTAAGGCCGCGATTCAGGTAGTAGTCTATGATATGATCGCCGTCTATCAACACTCCCGACAGGAAGCATATGGCGGCGTAACCGACGGATCTAAAATACGCCAGAAAGAGAGCGCTGATTATCCCGGATGCTACAACGTGAGGAATAGGCGCCACTTAAAGATTTATAATGGAATCGAATGACCCGAAAGCGTTCGGAACCCGTTCCGTGTTCTGCGAATCCAATACCCATTCGCCGTCAATAACGAATTTATATTTGTATTTTCCGGGAGATAGCCCTACCCTCTTCTCCCACCGCCCGTCCTGTATCCTGGCAAGCCGGCTCTCTTCGTTGATCTTCCAGTGGTTGAAATCGCCGACTATATGGATATCTTTCGCGTCAGGAGCGTTTATCGCAAACGTTATCTCCTTGGATAGTATCTCGCTCAGGCTCTCAACCTCGGGTTGGCGTTCTTCGGAGATCCTATTGACGGGTTGAGGAGCGTGGATCGTCTCTGTTATGGTCATGATGGCCTTTTCGACCTCTTCGTCCTTATCTTCATGCGCAAGGAGCTCCTTGGCAAGGGCCATGTAGTCTATCGCGCCGTTCGATTTGTCGTCGAACTGCATGACCGATACGCCCTTGGAGGC
Organism: Candidatus Omnitrophota bacterium; assembly: GCA_029004355.1. GTDB lineage: Bacteria > Omnitrophota > Gorgyraeia > 2-01-FULL-45-10 > 2-01-FULL-45-10 > FEN-1322. The sequence continues at coordinate 5,648 of JAQURV010000062.1, read as the reverse complement.
AGCCTTCTTTAAAGTGACGTTCAGCCGTATTATCGTCTCGAGCATCTGTTCTTTGAAGAGCGACTTTATCTCATCGAACATCTGCTGCGAGTATTTTGTCCGCCTGTCAAATATCGTGGCGAGGGCATTGACTCTCGGCGAGTGGCTTATCTTTACCTTGATGAGCTCGAGCATGCCCAGGAGTTTCGCTACGCCCATGAGCGAGAAAGCGCTCATATCTATCGGGACGAGGACGAGGTCGGCCGCCCGCAAGGCATTGAACGTCAGAAAACCGAGGCTGGGCGGGCAGTCTATGATCACGTAATCGTAGTCAAGGGGCTTTGAGGATAGTATGTCGTAAAGTTTTGAAACGGCGTCCTCTTTATCCTTCAGCTCCTGTTCGATGGTGCTTAAGAGGATGGTCGAAGGTATGAGATCCAGGTTCTGGCATACGGGAAGGATACAGTCCGCGATAGCGCGCCGCCGCTGTGAATTATCCGTGAGGATGTTGTACGCGGATTTATCGGTAGTCTGGTTAGTCAGGCCTAAGCCGTATGTAGCGTGGGACTGAGGATCAAGGTCGATCAAAAGGACTCTTTTGCCGGAAAGAGCGATAGCGCTCGACAAATTTATAGCTGTGGTCGTCTTACCGCAACCACCCTTCTGGTTTGCTATAGATATCGTCTTCATGCCCCAATCTCCTTTTTGTAATAATATATACCAAACACATAAATATTACAAATGTTTTCTTACGAATTTCACGCCATTGGTAAATATGGTAAATCCATCACCTTCCTTCGTATTTTTCCGGGTTGTCCTGGTCCATTCCGGGCCCTGGTGAAATAATATGTGCCTTTCCGGGTGCGGCATCAGTCCGAATATCCTTCCCGTGCGATCGCAAACGCCGGCTATACCTTCAATTGAACCGTTAGGGTTATAGGGGTAGCCTTTTTTACGGCCTTTCTCATCGGTATACTCAAGCGCTATCATGCCGTCCCGCTTTAAGGTCTTTAATATCCGGTCGTCCCGCGGTATGAATTTCCCTTCGCCGTGAGCTACGGGCAGGCGTATTACTTCGTTGATGCCTTTTGTCCATACACATTTTGTCATTTGGATTTTGTCATTTGGATTTTTAAGATATACCCACCTGTCCTCGAACTTGTTCGAGTCGTTCAGCGTCAATGTCGCTTCGATAGTCTGGAAATCGCCGGCCAGGTTAGGCAGTAATCCCGCCTTGACAAGTATCTGGAAGCCGTTGCAGATGCCGATGATGAGCTTGCCGTCCCCGATAAATTTTTGGAGGTCCTCTTCCAGCTTGAATTTCAGTTCGTTGGCGAGTATCTTTCCGCTTGCCACATCGTCGCCGTAAGTAAATCCGCCCGGCAGGGCGAGGATGGAGTAGTCGTTCAGCTTTTTTCTGCGGCCGGTCAATTCGTTTATATGGACGAGTTCCGTCTCGGCGCCGGCGGCGCCGAAGGCGAAGGCAGTCTCCCTGTCGCAATTTGTTCCGGCCGTCCTAAGGACTATGACTTTTGGTTTACGCATATTATCGGTTAAAATTTAGCGAACGGCTTTTGCCAGGCCGTCTTTAGTTTGGCGATATCGGTATCGACTACCACCTTTTCGTTCAGGTCGAAGATCTTAAAAGCGCCGTCATTCCGCACGTAGCCCACTTTCCAGGCCGGGCAATCGCGCATCGCCCGGACGAACGCGTTCTCGTCCGCGACTTCGACGATGAAACGCGTGTTCGATTCGGAGAAGAGCAGCGACTCATTCGGCAATGGTCTCTGTTTGGCCGGGCGCTTGTATGCGCCAAGGTGGATGCTCATGCCCAGGCCGCCGGCAAACGCCATCTCCGCCAGCGCCACGGCGAGCCCTCCTTCGGAACAGTCGTGGCAGGACCTGACCAGGCCCTTCCGGATAGCTTTTGTGAGCGCGTTCATGTACTTCTTGCCGCAAACAGGATCGACCGTCGGCACTTTATTGCCGACAAAGCCTTTCATCTTGTAATATTGCGAACCGCCAAGCTCATCCTTGGTAGTCCCGATGAGAAACAGCGCGTTCCCCGTCTTCTTCGCGTCCATCGAGACCGCTTTGGTCACATCGTCCATGACCGCGATGCACGATATGAGGAGCGTCGGCGGGATCGAAATGGTCTTTTTGCCGGTCGAGTATTCGTTGTTAAGGCTGTCCTTGCCGGAGATGAACGGCACGCCGTAAGCCTTGGCGATATCGTAACAGGCCCGGGAGGCCCGGACGAGGCCGCCAAGCCTGTCGGGTTTATTCGTATTGCCCCAGCAGAAGTTGTCGAGTATGGCCGCCCTGCTTATATCTCCGCCGACGGAGACGATCTGCCGCAGGGCTTCGTCGATCACGCTCGCGGCCATCCAGTACGGATCGATCTTTCCATAGTCAGGATTGATGCCGCAGGATAGTATTATGCCTTTATCTGAATCGAGGATCGGTTTTGTTATGCAGGCGTCTCCGGGTCCGCCGCCATTTACGCCCTGCAGGGGCTTTAAGACGCTGCCGCCCTGGACCTCGTGGTCATATTGGCGGATTATCCATTCCTTGCTCGCGATGTTAAGGGTCGCCAGCAGGCCCAGCAGGTCCGGGGTAAGGTCGTCCGCGGCGCGCAAGCGCGGTTCTGCGAATACCGGCCTTTTCCAGACGGCCTTTCTCTTTATCGCCGGCAGGCCGTTATGCACGAACTCCATGCTCATGTCGCATACATTCTCACCGTTAAAGAAGAGCCTCAGGTGCCCGTCCCCGACGAATTTTCCGATAATCGTAGCCTCGACGTTTTCGCTTTCAAAGACGCTTATGAGCTCATCCGCCTTCTGGGGGCTGACGGAAAGCACCATCCGTTCCTGCGCCTCGGATATCCATATCTCGTCGTAATTTAAACCTTTATATTTCAAAGGGACCTTTTCCAGATAGACTTCCGCGCCGAGCTCCTCCCCCATCTCTCCCACGGCGCTCGACAATCCCCCCGCTCCGCAGTCGGTTATGGCGCTGTAGAGCCCTTTATCGCGCGCCTGCAGCAAAGTGTCAGTGACCTTCTTTTCCTGTATCGGGTTGCCTATCTGGACCGCCGAGCCCAACTCACTCTTCGTTTTGTGCGTGAGCTCACCCGACGAGAATGTCGCGCCATGAATGCCGTCCCTGCCGGTCCTGCCGCCTACGACCACGATGAGATCGCCTTTACATACCTTCTTAAACGATTTCTCCTTGGGCATTATCCCGACATTGCCGCAGAATACGAGCGGATTGCCTATGAAATTTTCATCGAAGAGGACGGCGCCGTTCGAAGTGGGTATGCCCATCCTGTTGCCGTAATCCCTGACGCCGCCGACAACCCCTTTCATTATCCTTTTGGGGTGAAGGACGCCTTTCGGCAGTTTTTTGTAAGGGTAGTCCGGGTGGCCGAAACAGAATACGTCCGTATTTACGATGGGCTTAGCGCCGAGGCCGGTACCGAGCGGATCGCGTATGACGCCGCCGATGCCCGTACCCGCGCCTCCGTACGGCTCGAGAGCCGAAGGATGGTTGTGGGTCTCGACCTTGAAGCAGATGTTGTTCTTTTCGTCAAATCGTATTATGCCGGAATTATCGTGGAATACCGATACGCACCACGGCTTATTCAGCTCTTTGGTGACTTTCATTATCGTAGATTTTAAGAGATTGTCTATCTCAGTCGTTTTGAATTTTGAATTTGGATTTTTGGATTTGTTTTGGATTTTGGATTTTGGATTTTGGATTTCTTCCCTGTACTCAATTTTTCCTCTAAATGTTTTATGTTTGCAGTGTTCCGACCATGTCTGGGCGATGGTCTCAAGTTCGCAATCGGTCGGATTGCGCCCGAGCGATTTAAAGTAGCGTTGTATCGCCCTCATCTCCTCGATGCTCAGGAAGAGCTGCCCGGTCTTCGATATGCTTTTCAGTTTTTGCTCGCCGGCGTTGAGTATATCGACATAGCGCAATTTGAACTGATACGGGGGAAGTTCGGCCATGGCGCCGGAACCGTTCTTGACGACATGCTGGATCACCTTATTGCATAGGATATTTTCGGCGATCGAATGGATGTTGCCGTCCGAAAGGTTGCCGCGGATGAGATATTTTCTGGCGGTCTTAAGGGATTTTAAGGCAGTTATGCCGAGGTCCTTGACGGCCTTCCGGGCGCTCTCTTCAACGGGGTCCATTACGCCCGGATTGTACGCAACCTCGAGCGCCTTGTAATCCTCTTCGCCGGAGGTATCTCCATTGCAGGCGTAAGACTGTGTAACGGGGTCTATGAGGAGGTTTTCGCAGATCTTTTTAATGTGATGCTCTTCCAGCTCTCCGTCCAGAAGATAGACTTGGACCGTCTTTACTTCTTTGACCTTCCCCGCGAATCCCAGGTCCTCGATATCTTTTTTGACGGCTTCGCCGAGGGCATCGTAGAAACCGTCCTTCTCTTTAACTTCTACTCTCCAGAACATTACTCCCACTCGATCGTCGAGGGCGGCTTCGAACTTATGTCGTAAGCGACCCTGTTCACGCCTTTAACTTCGTTTATGATCCTGTTAGAGATCTTTCCCATTACGTCATACGGGATCCTGGCCCAGTCGGCCGTCATCCCGTCAACGCTTGTGACCGCGCGTATGGCCACCACGCTTTCGTATGTCCTCTCGTCCCCCATCACGCCTACGGATTTTATCGGCAGGAGGACCGCGAATGCCTGCCATATCTTGTCGTAAAGACCTTCTTTTCTCAGGACCTGTATGAACCTGTCGTCCACTTCGCGCAGGATGTCGCACCTTTCTTTTGTGACGTCGCCGATTATCCGGACGGCAAGGCCGGGGCCGGGGAACGGATGCCGCCCGAGGACTTCCGCCGGGATATTCAGCTCTTTCCCCACCCGCCTTACCTCGTCCTTGAATAGATACTTCAACGGTTCGATAAGTTTCAGGTTCATCTTCTTCGGCAATCCCCCGACGTTGTGGTGCGTCTTTATCGTTGCGCTGGGGCCTCCGAACGCCGACCTCGATTCTATAAGGTCCGGATAGAGGGTGCCCTGGGCGAGAAATTTGACATTGCCTATCCGCTTTGCCTCGCGGTCGAAGACTTTGATGAACGTCCTGCCTATTATCTTCCTCTTCTTCTCGGGGTCTACGACGCCTTTCAGGGCCGCAAGGAACTCAGCCGACGCGTCCACTACTTTAAGGTTTATCTTGAAATGTTTCTGGAATATCTCCCGGACGAGCTTTGCCTCATCCTTGCGCAACAGGCCGTTATCTACGAATATGCAGGCGAGCCTGTGTCCTATAGCCTTATTTATCAGGACGGCGGCCACGGAGGAGTCGACCCCTCCCGACAGCCCGAGGATCACTTTGTCGTGCCCGGCGGTCTTCTTTATATCGGCGACGGTCTCTTTTACGAAAGATCTCATCGACCAGTTGCACTTGGCGCCGCATACATCCTTTACGAAATTCTTCAGCATATCTTTGCCGTGTTCGGTATGAGCCACTTCCGGATGGAACTGGACGCCGAAGAGGCTCTTGTCGAAGTTGGCAAAAGCGGCTATGGACGTGTTCCGCGACATACCTATGCGTTTGAAATTACGCGGCATGGCCCTGACCTTATCGCCGTGGCTCATCCAGGTAACGCTGTTCTTGGGTATGCCCTTG
>JAQURV010000061.1 GCA_029004355.1 Candidatus Omnitrophota bacterium | reverse complement strand
TAACCGAGCTGGCAAGCCAGTTCTTCCAGGCGTCGCTGGCCAATAATAAGAGCGCGGGAGAATATATAAGGTCGCGGGGCGCCGGAGAAGAGACCCTGAAGAAGTTCAAGATAGGTTTTGCGCCCGATTCGTGGGAAGGCCTTTTAAATTTTTGTAAAAAACGGTCGGTGGCTCCGGCAATGCTGGAGAAGGCGGGCCTTGTAATAGCGAATGACAGGGGCGGCCACTACGACAGGTTTCGCAACAGGCTCATATTTCCTATAATCGATCTTAAGGACAGGGTCGTGGGATTCGGGGCGAGGGTCCTCGATTCATCGCTGCCTAAGTATGTGAATTCGCCGGAGACGCTTATCTATTCGAAGGGCCGGAACCTTTACGGGCTCAATTTTTCGAAGGATGAGATAAAGAAGAGCGGCCATTTTCTGGTCGTGGAGGGTTATCTAGATTTCATCGTGCCGTATCAGGCCGGCATAAAGAATATAATAGCGACGCTCGGCACGGCGTTGACGGTCGACCAGATAAAGCTCCTGAAGCGTTTCGCCAATACCGCCATTATGGTATACGATCCGGACGAGGCGGGTGAGGCAGCTTCTTTAAGGAACCTGGACCTCTTCATAAGCGAAGACGTCAATGTCTACATATCAGAGCTTCCGGAAGGGTTCGATCCGGACAGTTACATCAGGAAGTTCGGGCTTGAAGAGTTTTTGAAGTTGAAGAAGGCGAGCAAGAACATCTTCGACTACAAGCTCGGCAAACTTATGAACAGGTTTAATATCGGTACTGCGCACGGCAAGATGGCAATAGCCGCCGAGATGCTGCCGACCATAGCGCGGATAAATAACGCGGTCCTAAAGTCTACGCTCGTCAAGAAACTCTCGGAGAAGCTATCCGTCGACGAGGAATCGATAAAGACCGAATTAAAAAAGGTCAAGGGCGATTACGGCGAGCGCCGTTATGTCGCGGCTGTCGCGGAGGTCAAGAAGCATTCAGCCGGCGCGGAGATCATGATGCTGGCCCTGATGATGGAAGGCGCAAATGTCATAGAGAAGGCCGCAGCCGCTTTATCGCCGGATGAGTTCAAGGATACTTCCATACGCGATATCGTGACCGCCGTCTTCGAGTTCCATAAGCAGAATAAAGAAGTGACGCCGTCGCGGCTCATCAATCATCTCTCGGACAGCCCGGGCGCGGCGCATTTGATCACGGAGGCCGTTGGCCTGTCGGAGATGGTGGGGGACAAAGATAAGGCGCTCTCGGACTGCATCGCCAGGATGAAGAAGGATAACCTGAAGGAGCGGATGGCGATGATCCAGGACGCCATAAGATTGGCGCATAATCAGAAGAACGACAACAGGGTGAGCGAGCTTGCGGCGCAGTTCAATGAGTTGAATAACGAACTTATAAAGATGGCGAAGGTATAAGGATATATGGCAAAGAAGATAATGAAAAAAAAGATGGAGACGGATGCAAGCTCCCAGGGCAAGAAGAAGAGGCTTAAAGGCTTAAATGAGCTGATCGCGCTGGGAAAAGAGAAGGGGCATCTTACTTTCGAAGAGGTGAACAATATCCTTCCCGTAGATATCGTCTCGTCGGAAGAGATAGATGAGATATTGGGCATACTCGGCGACGAGAACATAAAACTTATCGACAGCGAAGAAGAACTGGCCAAGGAAGGCGCCGAGGAGGAGAGGCTCGAAGAGAAGAAGGAGGAGGTCGAGAAAGAGGAGCCCGTCAAGCTTGCTCACATCGACGATCCCGTAAAGATGTATCTCCGGCAGATGGGGCAGATCCCTCTTCTTACCAGGAAGGAAGAGCTTGAGATAGCCGAACGCATAAAAGACGCGGAATATAAATTCAGGGATATAGTCCTGGCCGTCAGGATCTCCAAATACAAAGCGATAGAGGTGGCCGAGAAGATACTCAATAACGAACTGAACGAAGAAGAGTTCATTACTCTCGAGATGCGGTTCAAGGGCGCCAGGCTTAAGAAGAAGCTGACGCGCCTGATAAGCGGTCTGCAGCAGGCAAGGTCTAAAGAGCGCATAGCGGCGCTTATAAAAGAGATGAACCTCGGCATGAATGTCGTCGAGGAGATGGTGAAAAAAATAGAGGAGTACCTCGAGGAGTATTCGAAGATCGATTCGAAGCTTTCCGCCGCGCGCAAAAGGAAAGACAGGGAAGAGGTCAAGCGGTTTTTGAAGCGCAAGAGAAAGATAGAGAACGAGTTTGGAGAACCGGTAAACGCCGTAAAGGAGCATTTTAAGCTCATCCGGTTGGCCGAGGTAAAGTTCAATAAGGCTAAAAAGGAGCTCGTCGCCGCTAATTTAAGGCTCGTGGTAAGTATAGCCAAGAAATATACCAATCGCGGGTTGTCGTTCCTCGACCTTATCCAGGAAGGCAATATAGGCCTGATGAAGGCGGTCGATAAATTCGAATACAAGCGCGGATATAAGTTTTCGACATACGCGACATGGTGGATAAGGCAGGCTATTACACGTTCGATAGCCGACCAGTCGAGGACGATCCGTATACCTGTGCACATGACGGAGACGATCAACAAGCTGATAAAGGTCTCGAGGGCGCTTGTCCAGCAGAACGGTAAAGAACCCACGCCCGAAGAGATCGCGCATAAGATGCGTATGCCCGTAGAGAAGGTGCGCGGTATACTCAAGATAGCCCAGGAGCCTATAAGCCTGCAGACGCCGATAGGGGATGAGGGTGACACGCATTTCGGCGACTTCATCGAAGATAAGCGCGCCATATCGCCGGCGAACGCGACGGCCTACTCTATGCTGCGGGAGCAGATGGATGACGTGCTCGATACGCTTACGGAGCGCGAAAAGAAGGTGCTGCGCCTGCGTTTCGGCATAGGCGACGGTTACCCCCGGACGCTGGAAGAAGTCGGCGCGGTATTCAAAGTTACGCGCGAACGCGTAAGGCAGATCGAGGCTAAAGCGCTCCGGAAACTGAGGCACCCGACCAGGTCCAGGAAGCTTAAGAACTTTCTGGCCATGGGTATAGGGGAGTAGCACAGATTTTTCAGAGAAAAATCTGTGTATATTAGACTCCAGGACCTCGAAATTTTCTTTGTAAAATTTCGAGAATATATTTTAACAAATTAGTTGACAAAAGTTAAATCGTAGTGTATACTCATCACATAGTGAAGAAGGCAGGAAAATCTTGGACCGCATGGTAGAGAAGCTTTCGCCTTGCGGTTTTTTTTCGTGCACAATTCGCTATAATTCAGTTGAAAGGAGGTATTTACAAGTGCCAAAAGGAAAAGTAAAATGGTTCAATGATGCAAAGGGTTACGGCTTTATTACTCCTGAAGAGGGTAAGGACGTCTTCGTTCACCACACCGCAATTCAGGGTGAGGGTTTTAAGACCTTAAAAGAAGGCCAGGAAGTTCAGTTTGACATCACGCAGGGTCCCAAGGGGGAACAGGCGACGAATGTTGTCAAATTATCCTAAGCGTTCTTGGATGATTGAATAGTAATGATAAGGCCCGGTTGTTAGCCGGGCCTTATTTTTAGCCCGACTGAAGACAGGAGACGGCTCATGGCGAGGTTGTTGTCCGTTCTAATGATCTTAATGGCCTTAAGCATTCCCTGTTACTGCCAGGATGAGTCCGCCAGTCCTGCGCTGAATACTACCGAAGGCACCGTAACCTCTCTCGACTGGGTAGGTGAGGTGATGTCCGTAAATGATATGCAGGTATCCGTTCCTTCGGAGGCCAGGATCACTAAAGGCGGAGACAGGATAGGCCTGGGGGATATTAACGTGGGGGACCAGGTGACCGTCTCCTATTATAATGATGCGTCAGGGCGCCGTAAGGCGGTCCGCATAGCAGTTCAATATAGCGGCGATTGGGCCGTGTGAAACCGTCACGAGTTAGACTAAGACGGTTCCGCGAAGGGAAAGGAAAATAATATATGCCTAAAAAGAATACCAGGAAGATGAGACGGCGCGTAATGCGTAAGCTCAAACGCCGTAGAATACGAAAATAGTATCCTTTAGATTTCCCGCCCGGAGTAGCACAAGGGGCGGGACCCCGCCCCGAGCGAGACAGACGGCGGGGCAGTTTTATTTCCCCAGGTTAACGCAGCATAATGCAACAATCATCTTTACAGTCTTACCAAAATCAAGTATAATAAAAACTCTAAAATTTTGGAGCAATCTTCAGGGCCTATAGCTCAGCTTGGTAGAGCAGGAGACTCATAATCTCTTGGTCCAAGGTTCAAATCCTTGTGGGCCCACCATTCTACTTCGCCCTTGTATGCTTAGATTGAGGTAGGGCTTCGTAGGAATTTCAGTTATGGACTATGCGAAGTAGAATGCTCCTGCGAAGCCATGCCGGTGTTAGAGTGTTAAATGGCGAAGCAGAGCTGCCAATAAGTGCATTATGTACTGCGTATATATACTTATAAGCGAGTGCTATCCGAAGAGATCTTATGTCGGAATAACCTCAGATATTGAAAGACGCCTTTCGGAGCATAACAAAGGCGATTCGGTTTATACGAAAAAATATGCTCCATGGAGAGTGCGAACATATATTGCGTTCGAGAATAAATAACGAGCCGAAGGATTTGAGCGTTATCTTAAGTCGGGATCAGGGTTTTCGTTTCTGAAGAAAAGATTAATCTGAGGGCACTTAGCTCAGCTGGTTAGAGCGCTGCGCTCACATCGCAGAGGTCAGTGGTTTCCCGCCCGGAGTTAAACAGGGGGGCGGGATCCCGCCCCGAGCAAGACAAATGGCGGGACAAGTCTTTTGTAGGGAGAGTAGCTAGTGATGGGCAGCTAGCTCAGCTGGTTAGAGCGCTGCGCTCACATCGCAGAGGTCACAGGTTCAAGTCCTGTGCTGCCCACCAGTTTTGCTTTAGTGTTTGAGCATGAGTACATTATGAAGACGAGACAATGGAAAACCTTAAGGACCAAATTAAACTCCTGGTAGAACTGCAGGGCCTGGATACGCATATCTTCAGGCTAGACGATGAGCTGGAATCTATACCCGCCGCTATAAATAAAAAAGAAGAAGAATTCAAGGAGAAGAACACCAATTTAAAAAAGCTGGAAGACGAGCTTAAGGCGCTCGTGGTGAAAAGGAAAGAGAAGGAAGGCGATCTTGCCACCAAGGAAGGGGCTATAAGGAAATTCCAGCAGCAGCAGAATCTGGTGAAGACGAATAAGGAATATTCGGCTCTTCGGGATGAGATAGAACGGGCGAAGGCAGACAACTCGATCATAGAAGAAGATATCCTTAAAATATTCGACGAGATCGACGCAGAGAATAAGAGTATAGCGAAAGAAAAAGATTTTCTTAAGGCCGAGGAGGCAAAATTCGGCGAAGAGAAGAAGCGGCTGGCCGCGGAAGAGGGCCGCCTCAAGGGCGAGCTGGAAGGCGTGAAGAAGCAGAGAGAGGACCTGGCCGCCAAGGTCGATAAGAATATTTTGAAGAAATACGAACGGATAGTGAAGAATAAAGACGGCCTGGCCGTCGTGGCGCTCAAAGGCGACGCCTGCCAGGGATGTTTCAGGGTGCTTCCGCCTCAGGTAGCGAACGAAGTGAAGATGAACGAAGAGATCATATTCTGCGAATACTGCGCGAGGATATTGTATAGTGAAGAGTAAACGGCTGGTTATTTATACCGACGGCGGATCGCGCGGCAACCCCGGCCCGGCCGGTATCGGCGTGGTGATATTCGACTCCAGGAAGAAGAAATTAAAAGAGTGCTATAAATACCTCGGAGAGACGACGAACAACAATGCTGAATACAACGCCCTGATATGCGGGCTGGAAGAGGCTAAGAACCTGGGCGCGGACGAAGTTGTGGTCAAACTCGACAGCGAACTTGTGGCGAAACAGTTGAACGGCGAATACAGAGTGAAGAATTCCGACATAAAGCCTTTATTCGAAAAAGCGGTGGCAGCGCTTAAGGATTTCAAATCTTTCGAGATACAGCATATCGACCGCGAGAAGAACAAGGAAGCGGATAAGCTGGCCAATAAGGCTATAAATCTTTCGGGATTATTTATATAAGTAATGAAGCTGGCTGGATGTTCGCCCCGCCCGCCAAATTTGCGATGCAAATTCGGCGAGGCGGGGAGGAAAGTCCGGGCTCCAAATCCTCCTACGCCCATCAATCGTAAACCGAGTAGGGCTTCGGAGGACCCTTCGAAGCTCAAACGCGAAAGCATTTGAGCGAAGAAGGGGAGCAGCGCAGCGGCTAACGGCCGTCCGTCGAAAGACGAGGATACAGAGCCACAGAGACGAGTTCCGTCAGAAATGACGGAGGTGAAACGAGGCAATCTCTGCGCGGAGCAAGACCAAATAGGCCCCGAGTCAGGAGTTGCTCGCTCCTACCGAAAATACGTCGGTCTTAGGGGCGGGTAAGGTCGCTCGACCGCGCCAGTAATGGCGCGGCTAGATAGATGAACATCTCGCCGAGTGCCTAAATGCACTCGGCGGACTGAACCCGGCTTACAGGCCAGCTTCAAATAGCAGGGCATCTTTAAAGGTGCCCTGCTATTTTTTTCCCTATTCTGTTGACAAGAAAATGAGCATAGTGTATACTTATACCACTTAGTGGTTTAAAGTGGTTTAAAAGGGAGTTTCTACTTCGCGCTTCAATCGTTAAACCATGGTAGCGCTTCGTAGGAATAATTCCTGCGAAGCCATACCTGAAATTGGATGGTTGAATGGCGAAGCAGAAGGAGGAAGGCGCTGATGTTTTATGGGGAATATGACCACACCATAGACAAGAAGGGGAGATTGATAATCCCCTCAAAATTCCGGGAATCCTTTAAGGAATATGATATAGAAAAATTCTATATCACCAGAGGATTGGATAAGTGCCTTTTCCTATTTACCGAAAACGAGTGGAAGACGCAGGAGTCGAAATTCAAATCCGTCTCGTTCACAAAAGCCGAATCTAGAAAGTTTAACAGGCTCTACTTCTCCGGCGCCAGCGAGATCGAATGCGATAAGCAGGGAAGGATCCTGATACCGAAATATCTGAAAGATTATGCCGGTATTAAAAGGGATGTCATGATAATAGGCGTCTCGAACAGGATAGAAGTATGGTCCAAAGATGCATGGCTCGAATACTACAATAGCTCGAAGGAGTCGTTCGAGGATATAGCCGAAAAACTGATGACTGAAGAAGCTTAAGGAGGTGGATGTATGAGCCCCAGGCATATAAGGGTCGTTAAGGGAGCGCGCTATTACAATCCGAGCATGGAAACGTTTATTGAGCGGGTGAGGAAGGCGCGGGCATTGGGCTGTAACCTGTCCTATCTAGGGATAGACAGCCAGGTTTCTCGCAAGATGACCACGAACAGAATAAGCGCTTTGACCAAATAGTACCAACTTTAACATATATAAGGATCTTGGTTGTGCACCAGCCGGTGATGCTTGACGAAGTAATAAGCTCTTTGAACCTGAAGCCGGGTCATGTCGTGCTCGACGCCACGGTAGGCGGCGGCGGACATGCCGGGGCGATACTGAAGTGCGTAACGCCGGGGGGCAGGCTTATAGGTCTCGACGCCGATGAATACGCCATAAAGGCGGCGGAGGAGGGCTTAAAAGAGTTTTCCGGCAGTTTCAAACTTATTAACGAAAACTTCAGGGATCTGGACAGAGTTCTTTCTAAGGAAGGCATAAAGAGCCTGAACGCGGTTTTATTTGACGTTGGCGTATCGTCGTTTCAACTGGATTCAGCCGAGCGCGGATTTAGTATGAAAGAGGATGCGCCGCTCGATATGCGGATGGACCGCCGCCGGGGAATAAGCGCTTTCGATATCATAAATAGATACAAAGAGAGTGATATTTCTGATATTATATATCGATACGGCGAAGAGCGTTTTTCCCGGAAGATAGCCAGACGCATAGTCCAGGAGCGCGCTAAGAAGCCGATAGAGACAACGGCCGAACTGGCCGCGATAGTGCGGCGTTCGATAGGTCCACGGCAGAAACATTTCAGGATAGATCCTGCTACGAGGACGTTCCAGGCCATAAGGATAGCGGTAAACGATGAGCTGGCGGCGCTTGAAGAAGGTTTGAAGAAAGCGGTATCCTGGCTCGACGTAGGTTCCAGGATCGCCGTAATAGCGTTCCACTCGCTCGAAGATAGGATCGTAAAAAATTTGTTCAAAGGTTACGCCGGATTGGGCGTACTTAAAATTATAACGAAGAAGCCGGTCGGCCCCTCAGACGAAGAGGTGGCGGCTAATCCCAGATCGCGGAGCGCGCATCTGAGGGTAGCTGAAAGGATATGAAGGGGATGAAACTCTTTAAGGCGTTAGCGAGCATAGCGGTTGTGACATTGGTTGCCCTGGTCTATGTCCACCAGCAGGTTGAGCTTGTAAAGTTAAGTTATTCAATAGAAACAAAAGAGAAGACGCTCAAGGTTATGCTTGACCGTAAGGGGAGGTTGGATTATAATATTAATAATCTCGAGGCTCCTTCGCGGCTTGAGAAAGTATTGATCTCAAAGAAGATAGATGTTGCTTTTCCCGGGAAGCATAATGTCGTTAAGGTGGCAAGATTGACGTCGGGCAGCGTGGAAGAAGGTATCCGCGCTAACAGCCTTGATAGAAAATTTAACGTATTTG
>JAQURV010000060.1 GCA_029004355.1 Candidatus Omnitrophota bacterium | reverse complement strand
CCTCAAGCAGGCGATGTTGATGGATCACGGCGGCTCCGCCAAAATTTTCGCCAATGGCGAATATGTTCTTCCGTCATCGGAAGATCGCTATGCCAGGACATCCGCCTTATTGGTGACAGACCGCCCCGTAAAGGCCGTCAAATGGTGGCAGCCCACGTGGAGCTTTAACCCTCTGAGGTTGTTGATAATTTCAGTCGTTGGCTTAGCCGCGATAGCCGCCGTTCTATTCTTAAAAGCGATCAAGGTAATAGATGGCCCCGTCCCTGATGAAGTCCTTCCTTATTATGTGACCGAGAAATCGAAACAGCACAAAGCGTTGTTTAATCTGCCTCACAGGATATCCAACATGAGCGATTATTGGCAGGGATCTCTCAGTCAGGAGGGCTTTGAGCAGTTTAAGAAAGACCTCGTTCTGCTGGAAGAGTTTGCCGGCAGGGAAGCGTATCGGAACGTGGTGTTCGAAATATCGCCTGCGGTGGTCGAAGCGTATGACATCCCAGGTTTGATAGGTATTATCGAAAAGGCGCTTGCCAATACGGAATATCGCGAATTGAGAAAGCTCGAGATATCGATAAAGATGGCATCTCCGGATTCCTTCGAGGTGTGCCTTGATCGCAACTACCGCCCGATAATATTCACATGTGGCATAGAAGACCTGGGCGTCAGGCTCGAAGAGGCTGTAAGAAATAGGATCGAGTCTTCAGGAGGAGAGACCCCCAAGTTCGAGGCGCCCAAGATAGAACAACCTAAGCCGCCCCCTGATATCCGGACCAGACTAGTGGCCGCGCCAGCCGCGCAGATCAAGGCACGCCCGAGGCACGCCGCGGATAGGGCAGGCAAGGTGCATCCTCTCTTCCCTCTGGCGGCGATGGGGATGTTTTTCCTGGCATGGGTACCGAGCTATATCTGGTACTACGGTCTGTTGCCGGCGGATGAGCTTATCTTTGCCCTCACCGGCCTGGGCTTTGTAGCCTCTATCGCCATTTCGTTATTGACGTTATTCCCGAGGCACAGGATCATCTTTGACACTACGCGCACGCTCGACATAGACGCGGCCCGGAAGACCATAGACCGGTTCTATCAAAAAGAGATAAAGAGAGAAGATCATGACAGCGAGGTCCTGCCGCATATAAAGGCCCTTGTAGGAGAGCAGGCAAATAAGATATTGCAAAAAGAAGCGACCAACACCATCTGGTATCTGAATAGGGCCTCACGCGGGAGCGTGGCCAGGGTAATGCGCTTTATATTGCGCGATAAGACCGCGGACGAGCAGCTTAAGAAAGATATCAAACGCGTTATGATAAAGTTCGACTGGCCGCAAAATCGAAGGACCATTATATTCAAAAGAATGCTTATCACTACGGTAACGGCGGCCATAGCCGGCGGACTTATATATTATTTTGTGCCGCACGAGATCCTGATGCCCATCTTGCGGAGTATTTACGAAGCAATTATCGGACTCTTCGGCGAAACGCCCAAGCCGCCGGTCGGATCTTCGATGGTCGGCATGGCAGGCGTGTTTGGGATAACTGGCAAGCGGCGCGTGACAAGACTGAACGAAGGCCAGACAGAAGCCAAAATGGCGAAGGTCATAGTTAAGGTACTGGCTATCCCTGCCGTGCGGCAGTATGGCAATGAAGCAGTCGAATTTTTAAACGGCTTTGCCGGCTCGATGCCGTCTCTCCATAAGGACAAAGCATCCGAAGAGCGGCTCTATGAACAGATGATGCTGGCTTTCTGGTATTACAAAAATGGTGACGAAGGGATCAGATTTCCCAATCTCAACGATGATGACGGCCGCGCTCTCGGGCATACCGATATAATATTTACCGGAAAGAACAGGAACGGTCTTGAACTTGAAGTGGCGAAGATCGTAAAGAATAACTGTGCCGTCGAATCGTCGTGGACATATGTATGCGGCGATACTCTGATCATAGCCTTCGAGGCGATAAGGAAGAAAGGCGTCTATGGTCCATTGAGCCAGCGAAGGATCAGCGCTATCAAGGGCGATGTCGAAAAACTTATAACCGCGGGAGCAAAACACCAGAAGATCGCGATAGAAGGCACAGCGTCAGATGTCCACAAGATCATTATCGGCACTGCGCATAAACTCGATCTGATACACGGCGTGGATATCTATGGATCGAATCTCGCCCATCCTTGGAACAAACCTTACATAGTGGATCTGAAGGTACGGCGGGAAGTCAAATACTTTATACGGACTATGATGGATACGATAGCGGTCCTTTCCGGCTCCGGCGCAGTAAGCCAGGATGATATCAATATCCTTACCTCGCTTATAGAGCCGTCTATAACCCTTATAGAGAACCGCGGCAAGCGGTGCGAAGTATGTTTTAAATCATGTGTCGATGCGGAGATGCGCCGCTGCCCGGAGAAGCGGGAGACGCTTCGCAGGCTGAGGGCCCGCGTCATTAAGGAATTTAACAAGCGTAAGAGCGTTAAGAAAGAGGACGTTGATAAAGAGGTCGAAATCTTCGACAGGGCCGTAGAAGGGGTTACGCGGGAACTCGATGAGATGATCTGGCGGTTCAAACGGGGCACGACGAAGGAATCGAGGGGTATAGGCGAAGCATACGAATTTATCAAGGAGGCCTTCCTGAAATACGACCCTGCAAGCTGTGAGAATATCAAATTGTGGATACGCGGCAAAGACGGGCCGGCTAATCTTAGAGGAAAGACCGCCGTTACGATCGTCGAGCGTCAGGCGCGTTCTTATAGGAAAAAATATGACGAATCACCCCTTGGCTCTCCGATCCGTAGCACTATGTATGAGATGTACGCTATGTGGAACATGCTCTTAAACCAGCTCCATCGGGTGAGGACCCTCGACAGCGGGATAGATGCTATACCGCTGCAGGAGCTTGTCCGCGCCGAGCAGAGACGGTTGAAGTATGCCGTGCATCAATTAAGGGAAGAGATCAGGACGTCGACGAGCAGGCTCTATCTTGAGGAATTCGTCGATGAAGTAGGAAAGCGCGCCCCAAACCTGATAAAGACGAAAAATATGACGGCACTGAGCGCGGCCGAAGAACTGGCCCGGGCCGCGGAAGAATATATAGCCAAGAGCAAGGATCTTTCCGAAACAGAGCGGGAATCGAGGCGAAGCGGGGTGCGTCTCGTTATTATACGCCTTGCCGAACTTATTGAAGGGGACCAGCTGGGACCCATAAATATTAAAGGGAAAGAGGATATAGTCCTGTTCGTTGAGGCCATGGATCCCTCAAGGGTCTGGCAGATAAAGCGCAACTGGGGCGACAGGGTAAAGACTATAGTATGCCCGGTCGGAAGCGCCAACGCTCACTGGGTCGTCCTGGCGCGTCAGCTGGGTTTCAATGTCATAGCCGCCGCGCACTACAAAGCGGGTAAGAAATTGCCGCTCGATCCAAACGATATAGAAGCCGGGCAGCCGGTCCTTGTCGATACCGCGAAAGGGATCGTGACCGTCAATCCGGAAGAAAAGACCGTGAAGAGCTACACGGAGCGTAAGAAAGTACTTGGCACGAGAGAGCGCTTCTACCTTTCGAAAGCCAAAGACCCCGCCGGCACCAAAGACGGCTCTATGCTCAAAGTCCTGGCGGATGTCGGCAACCTTGACCAGATCCCGGATGCCGTACACCACGGCGCCGAGGGCGTAGGATTATACCGTACGGAATGGCTCTACGACGGCGCGCGGAGACTGACGGAAGATGAGATGGAAGAGATATTCGTGAGGGCGTCGGAAAAGCTCAGTAATGGTAAGCCGCTCACCTTGCGCCTTCTCGATATGCGCGACGACAAGCTTCCCTCGACGCTCGCGCCCAGCAAATACATGGGGTGTGACTATTACTTCAGCGACCCGGAAGGGAACAGGGTTGCGACAGAAGAGTTGAAGGCGATGATGAAGGCTTATGCAAAAAGCAGGAAGAAGAATATCGAGATACTCATCCCTATGGTCTCGGTCGACCATTTACCTATGATCAAGAAGATCATAGAAACACAGAAAAGAGAATTGCTGAAAGAAGGTATCCCTGAAGAGGCGCTTAGGGGTATCAAGATAGGCGGCATGATAGAGACGCCCGAAGCCGCCAGGGACGCGGAAAGGCTCTTCGAATATTTCGATTTTATCAAGGTCGGGATGAACGACTTCTATACGGAATCGATGCCCGGCGCAGACAGGGAATCCGGGAAGTATAACGCCTATTTTACGACACTGAATCCGGTAATACTGGGCCGGCTCGTGCACGTCGCGAGGGCGGCCAGGGCTGCCGGGAAACCTCTCGGATTCTGCGGTATGTGGGCCAGCTCCCCGTCTTTTGCACTCTTTGCATTAAGGCTTATGCGGATATGTCCCGATATCTCCGTTACATCCGAGATAGAGGAACTGCCCAGGCTCAAGGCGATAATCCGGCGCGCTACAGCCAAAGAATGCCTGGAACTATTCAGGTCCGTGCGCCCGATCGCGGACACAACGACCCCCATCTCCTCCTCGGACCATTTGGATAAGATGGTGCGCAATAGAGAAAAGCGGGTGGAGACGAGGATATTACGGAGCGCCGAATACAGGAGATGGAAAGGGACTGACGCCGCGGCCGGCAAAGCATCTTACGGAGCGTGGACGGGCCTGGCGGCGAAGCTGGGGATCCCCGGTTACTCGCCGTTCAAGCACGCGTGGTGGCTCGAGGAAGCGAAAGTGGCGGCGCCGATAGCGTTAAAGTACCTTGCCGGCATGACAGACCTCTGGTTCGGCATCTCTTTAGGATTTGCCGCTCTCATATTCATGATACTTCATATATTCAATGAGAGATTGCCTCAAAGTAGAAGAGCGATACCCGGATGGTTCTTCAGGGTCTTCACCGCTCCCGCACTCGTCGCAATATCAGGAACTTATATAGCGTTTTACCTTCCCTCCAGTCCTTTCACAGCGATATTATCCAGTATGATAGTGCACCTTGGCGTAAATACCGGCGTCCTGCTATTTAATCTCCTTCATAATGTATTCGTGAAAGGAATGCCCATGCGCAAGGCATGGAGTCTGGCATTACTCGGCAGCCCGTTCTCATATGCGGCCTTTGGCGGGACCGACGCCATAGTGGAACGCGCCATATTTGATATACGGCAGTGGAAGGAAGCCAACCAGAACAGCCTTAACCAAAGGGGAACGAACCCTTTCTCCACCAAACTCCAGGAGAAGGCGCTCGAGGTCTATAACACATACAGGCTCGACCAGCTGCCGTTCGAGGCGCGCATAAGGTTCTCTATGGAGGTATTCGACGAAAAGAATTTCGCGAGTACGCACCACCTTATTAATGTAGTCCTGAGTCGCCTCTCGGTTGACAGGCAGAGTATTGCAAGCGTCCTCTCTCCGGCCGATTATCACAAGACCGCGAATCTGCTCTCAGGTCTTTATAACACTTACTCTATCGAAGATAATAAAAATGTAAGGTTTGCTTTTAACTGGATCCTCTTCGATTTCTTCCCGAAGGAGAAGAGGGTAATAGAGCTTCAGTGGCTGGTCGAAGAGATAGAAAATGAGCTGGCAAAACCGGGCAGCGGGAAACTGCCCACGATCGCGGTATTGCAGGACATGCACGGGGGCGCAAAGAGAGCGGCGCCTTTGGTGGGATTCAGCCTTGGTCTTGACAGTGATAAGTGCGCAAAGGTGAGGAACGTCGACGATCTCAAGAATGCCATTGCGGAAGCAGGCATAGGCATACGTAATAAGGATATACGCCTGATAGGGTTGACCGATAAGTACGACAGGGGCGAAGACCCCGTCGGTACGTTCGAGCTTGTCTCGTGGCTGAACAGCATCCATAAAGCCAAACCCTTCATAGGTAATCACGACTTCTGGCGGACTATGGCTGTCCTGGGGGTTGACGTTTTATGCGACGAAGATCGGACCAGGAAGACGGAACTGCGTAAGGTTCTTTTTGAAGACCTGGCCGTGGATTATAGATCCAAAGAAGAGAAGAACCATCATATCGGCTCATGGGCGCACGAAGCGTTTCACCATGCCGGATGGGGCGATATCGAGCTCGACCAGATAAACGAGAATAGGTTCAACGCCGAAATAAAAAGGGTAAATAAAGAACTTGGGCTCAATAAGCAGCCTTTATTGGATGGCATAGATCTGGCGCAGGCGAGGAAGAACACGGATGCGGAATTGAAGAAGCTCAAAAAGCTTAACGCAAAGATAAGATCCGATAATGAACTGCACAAGGACGAACCAGGCTATGTCAGGCAGGATGAACTGCCCCTGCCGGATGTCTTCACGAATACCCTTATATGTCTCAAGGCAGAGATCGAGAAGAGGAATGCCGAGATAGCAAGGGTTAACGCAGAGAACGGATTAGATATAAAGAAAGTCGATTTCAATGTAGTGACTCTGGATAACTACAGGGAAGACCGCGAAGTGATCGAGCGGACATTATGGGAACTCCGCGATTTCAGGTTGTTCTACGTAGATATATTCGGGAATCTGCATCTGCATAATGTCGTTCCTTTCGATTTCGAAAACAAAAAGATAGACGTAACGTATAAAGGCGTCTCGGGGTTTGCGGCGCTTGAATTAATGCAGGAAGATGTGAGGATCTTTTTCGAAGATATGGACACCATACCGGACTCGAGCGCATTCCGGAACCGTATGTGGGAGGAACTCGGCGAGGCATTTACTATAATCAACAGCTGGTATTCGGACAAGACCGCCGCGGCCAAGGCAGTTGCCGTCAAGAAGTTCATAGAAGCCGGCGGGCCTGAAGGGTTCGGCAGCTCTATCTTCGGATATCCGGTCGAAGAATTTTCTCCCAGACCTATCTATGGTTTCATGATACTTGGACATAACGAGCGGAAGAAGTTCGACGAGCCGGAAACGGCGCTTCCTTATATAATCCCGTCGCCGGAGACCGGCAGCGGCGTCATACTCGTAGATTACGAGATGTCCGAAGGCTATTCGAATAGAGGCGCCATCCTGACATTCTTTAAACGTGACGCCACAGGTAAGATCACCGGCATGCGCTTATGGGGATACGACACGCCTGACGCAACGGAGATCACAGACCTTACCTTCAAAGATATCAGGGGATTGAATAAGGATCAGGGGAGATTTCTGAAGACTCTGGCTAGCGGCACAAGCTTCATGGAATGGTACCGCGAAAAGGCCTTAAAGGAGATAAGCAGTTTAAGTGATGCATTGATAAGAGAGGCGCGTCAGAAGGATAGAGGTACGAAGGAAGCTTATCTTACCATAATAAAGCGCGAAGCGGACGCCAAGCTCAACCGCCAGGGAGAACGGACCGGCCGTCCGAATGAGGGCCGTTTAGAGATCACAGAGCTTGCCGGTATTGCCGGCACCGTCGGCGTGGGAATAGCTGTAGCCGCGGCTTGCGGGATCAATGTCTATCCGATCCTGGCGTCTATATTCGGCCTTGCGGCTGTTGCCGCGGCAGTGTATGGTGCCGCAAAACTCGCGGTATCTATCCCGGCGATATCGGGCGCGCAAAAAGGATATGACCTTGACGAAAAAGCTGCCAGGGCCCTGGAACAGATGAGGAAGGATCCCGCCCTGAGAAACGTATACAATGCCGCTATCTATCTTTTGAATAATGGCACCAAAAACGTAGCTAACGTCCTCAAAAAAGTCTTTAGCAGATCAGGTGAATATGTAGAAGAGTTTTTGGGTGAGCTTGTAGAGGCCAGGGGTCTGCAGGAAGGTATCAAATATTCGAAGGTACTGGAGCTTAGCGTACTACGTTATGGTCCGGAAATGGATTGCATATTGGAAGTGAACAGGGCGAAATACGGCGATAATTTCTACGGAGGATATGAGCTCGAAGACGGTATATATCTGGTGGAGTCGAAGACAGGCGACAGGTCCGGCAATTTAAGCGCCGTGTTCGATAACGCGATGGAAGACAAGATAAGAAAGTATGAACTTAACGCAGCCAAGATGAGCAAGGAAGGTTGTAAAATTAAAGGAATAATCTTTGCCGTCGGGGGGGATATCGTCTCGAACCACAATATCAAAAAATTCTATTTAAAGGAAGAAGAGCCCGATACGGTACTGGAACTGCTTAACTCCAAAAGGCATTCGCATATAGGGATATTCTCGGCCTGCATACCTCAAACCGTGGTGAAGAATATCTATGGCGGCCTTACTCCGAAAGAAAAAGCCTTTGTAGACGACTTTGCAGCCGATCTGCTGGGCAGAGGCAAGATCGCGGCGGCCGATATCGGAAGGGTCAGGAAGATACTGGAAGATACGGTTACGGCACGCGGCAAGGGCGGGACCAGGCTTGAAATAATGAATGCGCTGAAAGAGAGCGGCGCAGCCATTATTTCTCAAGAACCTAAAACACCGGAAGTCTGGGGGAAGGCATTTGATGTATTGGCGCGAAAATGGGGAAAGTCTGAGACGGAGCAGCTCGCCCGCGAGCCGTTCTTCGGATTTAAGGAGAAGTTGGCGCTGCTGCCGGGCGTTTTATTAGGAGCCGGAGCCGGCGCAGCGTTCGTAATGGCGAATCTCGAATACGGCATCGTTGATGCAGCGCTGAGCGCTATCTTAGCTGTCTTTGTAGTGGGCCCGGGCACCTTTGGCCTGTGGCTCGCTTTGGTCTATGGTATAGTCAAATTACTTGCACCCCAGGATCTCTTTAAGCCTGCAAATCTCCCGACGGGCCTGCCGGATAT
>JAQURV010000059.1 GCA_029004355.1 Candidatus Omnitrophota bacterium | reverse complement strand
CCCTTGATGAGCAGCAGCTCCTCCAGGACCTCTATCGGCTCGTTCTTAGCCTCGTAAGGGCGGTCGAGAGTCTGGTAATGGAACGCGTTGGCGCCTTCCTTATCGGCCTGGTCCTCCGGCAGACGCCAGTTTATGATGGAAGCGGCTATTTCTCTCGCTTCATCCTCGGCCAAGCCCGCCTGTATCTGAAAAATATTCTTCAATACGTCCTTCGGCGCCTTATTGACATTTATCTTACTCTCTTCGTCCGAGAGTCCGTATCTTACGACCTTTGCGCCGGCGGCATACGATGCAGGGAAAACACTATAACTCCCGTCGCCGAGTTTCGCATCCTTAAAAGCGGCGTCGTTAGCGCCCCACGAGTCGGTGAGCGCGTCGTATTCGTCCGTGATGTCATTTTTAACTTCTAAGATCGCCCTCTCGACGCCCGCTTTTGCCAGGTAGTAATCTCTCGCGCGTTCCGATAACTTCTTCGACAAATTTATCTGCGCAGAGACGTATCCGCTCATCGCCACCGCCAGGGCTCCCAGAATGAAGAGGGCCCACAAAACGATTATCAGGATGCTGCCTTTTCTTTTCAAGCTTTCTGATCTTTCCCGCCCCGGGCTTTTTCTTCTTTATTATTGACGGTCTCCGCGATCCGGAGCGAAACGGCCAGCGGAAAGAATACGGTCCTGGTCAATACAAACGGCCTCCCGCGGTCTTCGTATTCTATCTTTATCTTGACGCCCAGCGGCGTATTAACCTTTATCTTCTTCTTTTTTGTAAGCTCTCCGGCCGCCGTGCCCAATTTTGCGGCGTCGGTGCCTTTCTTATCTTCATCCGCTTCTTTTACCCAGGTATCGCCCCACGCGTACGCCTCCAGCTTGGGGTCATAGTAATAATAGCTGAACCCGACGCTCGTCGCGCGGACCAGCTGCGTAACGACCCCTTCCCTGGGTTCTTTGGCCGTCGAACCCGGGTAATCCCTGGCCTCGCTTACCAGACTGTGGTCATCATCGACATAATACGAAACGCTGCCGGGAGAGAATTCTTTCTTATCTTCGGCAAGGCCCGCGCTCACCAGCGCGGGAAACGTCATCTTCGACGCCTCTCCCCTGAACTCCAGGCTCGAGACGTTGCACGCGTTCCTCAGGTCCTTCTCTATCTTTTCCAGGGAGAGCAGGACGTCCCTGCGTATATCGCTATAGCCGCTCACCCTCTCGTAAACATTCACGCCGGCGGAGAATACGGCGAATACCGCCATCGATATCAGCACCGCGATCGACGCAGTGATCAAAAGTTCGATCAACGTAAAGGCCCGCTTCATTCTGTGTACTTCTCCAGATAAGTATATAGGCTCAGGCTCCTGGCAGACTTTGCTCCGCCCGTCATGACCGAGATGGCGGTCTGGGTCAGACTTTCCTTCATCAGCTTTTTCGGTTTGATCTTCTTCGATTCCGGCTTATCCTTGTCGGACTCTATCATCACGTCGCTCGTATCCGCTTTCCAGCTGAAATGCGAATAGTCGTCGGCGAAGACGCCGCCCCTCGATCCCGGCGGCAGGCCCAGATTTTCTATCGCCTCTTTCTCCAGGTCGGCCATCTTGTCTTTCAGGAGATAGGAGGCATCGACGGTAAACCCCGAGGCGATGATGCCGTTCGCGAGCGTGATATAGGCCCGGATCACTCCCATCATCCCGACGGCCAGTATCAGCACCGCGACCAGTACCTCGACAAGCGTAAAAGCCCTTTTATTTTCCCCAGTTCGTGATGTCGTCATCTGTCCCCTCTACGCCGTCTTTACCGATCGAATAGAGGTCGTAGCCGGTCTTATTATTTGTACCCGGGCATTTATACCTGTAAACATTCCCCCACGGATCCACCGGCTGTTTCTCCAGATACGGGCTGTTCCAGCCGCGCGGGACAGGCTCTGACGACGGTTTCTCGAGAAGCGCGGCGAGCCCCTGTTCGGTGGTCGGGAAATTCCCGTTATCGAGCTGATACAACTTCAATGCCGTGGCGATATTGGCGCTTATATCGGATTGGGCGACGGCTATCTTTGCCTGCTCGGCCCTGCCCGACAGGCGCGGGACGATCATGGCGGCAAGCGCCGCGATGATAATGACCACTATCATCAACTCTATCAGCGTAAAAGCTCTCCTCTTCATACGATTACCCTCCATAATATTTTAACCATTCCTTTTCAAGTTCGCCCGCGTTCCGGATAGAGTCCGAGTAGACCGACGAGAGCGCCGCATTTATAGTATCTCCGTCGCGCAACTGACGGCAGAAGAGAGTGAATTTCGATTCACCGTGCTGTTTTATCAAAAAACCCACGATGGTGACCGCTTCGACGTAGAATTTGAACGACACTTCCGAATCAGACACCTCTCCCACGTCCATCTGCATGAGCCGCGGCAGAGGTATTATATCTTTTTTAGCTACCAGTTCCTTGATCGCCTCGATGGCGGCCTTCCTCTTATCCTCCTCTTCCCACTGGGCCACTCCTTCATCGAGCCATACCGGCACCTCGCCCTTAAAACCCACAAAATCCCTGAAGATGAGGTGGGTCAGCTCATGAGGAAGGAGCGTATTAAGGAACTTCTCGCTGTGGGCGTAGCTTACGATAGTTTTTGCGCCGTAAGAGGCGAAACCATACGACCATTCTTTGGCGCCCGTAGCCCCAAGATACTCTTCGCGGGTCCGGTAAATGTATATCCTTGCCCTGTTCTCCCATGTCCAGAAGTTGTCGTACCTGGAATAGCCCAGGTCGGAAGCTATCTTGCTGTAATATTGCTCGGCCCGATGGGAAACCTCTTCGGCAAAATTTTCGTCTTCGATATAACCGACTATGAAATGCTCGCTCTTTACTTCTTTCCAGTCCTCGGTAGCTGCTGCTGTGAAGCAGACTGAGAATAAAGAAATAAAAATAGTGCATAGTGAATAGTGTATAGTGGATAGCTTCATAGTGCTTTGACTTTTTTTCCTATCTTATTCTTCACTATCCACTCTCCGCTATACACTTTGCTTCATCGCGCCATCATCCCGATATTGAAGACGGGCAGGAGCATGGCGAATACGATAAACCCTACGACCGCGCCCACTGTAAGGATGAGCACGGGTTCCAGCAAAGACGACATTATCTTTATGGACTGGTCGACTTCCCTTTCGTATACGTCGGCGATGTCTTCAAGGGCTTCGACCAGCCTGCCCGATCGCTCTCCCACCGCTATCATGTTGAGCGTAAAATCCGGGAAGATCCCCGTCCTTTTAAAGCTCTCGGATAGCGATAGTCCCTGTTCGACGATGCCCTTCCCCGCCGCGTCTATGGATCCTTTCAGGGCCTCGTTATCGAGCGTGTTGGCCGCCAGAGCAAGGCTTTCGTAGATGGGAAGGCCGTTTTTGATGAGTATGGCAAGCGATCTTGCGAATCTCGCTATCTGGGCATTTCGCGTGAATTTTTTTACAAACGGCAATCTTAATTTGACGGCGTCGAAGATAAGCTTCCTCTTCGACCTCTTCTTCACTCTTCCGAATATCACTACAATGCATGCCAGGGCTATCAAAAACAGGTACCAGTGGCGCGACATAAAATCGCTCATAGCCATCAATATCCTGGTCGGCAGCGGCAGCTGTTGCTTCATGCCCTTGAATATGGCGGTCAGCTTCGGCAAAAAATACGTAAGCATGGCGTAAATAGTAAGTATCCCGACGGTGATGACAAGTATGGGGTAGGCTAGCGCCGCCTGTATCCTTTGTCTCAGTTCCTGCTCCCGTTCGCGGTGGTCCGCGAGGCGGAAGAGCGACTGGTCCAGGGTCCCGCTCTTTTCGCCGGCCCTTGTCAGGCTCAAATACATATTATTGAATACGTTTGGGTAGACCGCCATCGATTCCGACAGCATCTTGCCGTCCTTTACCGCCTTGGCCATGCCGGAGACGACGGTCTTAAGCGTCTTACTCTCTGTCTGCTGCGTAAGAAGGGCGAGGCCCTGTAATATAGGTATGCCTGACTTGACCAGGCTTGCCAATTGGCGGGTAAATGTGTCGAGATCCCGGGACTTGACCTTTATCGAGACGGCAGCGGCGGGCTGGCCGGCCTGTGGTTCGGTCCTGGCCGGCTCCTGCGCCTCGGCCTTTACTTCTTTTGGGGCGCGCCCTACCATCTCTTCTATCTTTATAGGGACCAGTCCCATCTTGTCGAGTTTTGTAAAGACCTCTGCCTGGGACCTTGCGTCTATCTCGCCGGTCACCAGCTGGGTAGGCCCGCGTTTCGCCTGGTAAACATAAATAGGCATTAAAAAAACTCCGCTTTAGCGCTCTAACTGGGTCACGCGCATTATCTCTTCGACGGTCGTTACTCCCGCCCGGATCTTTTCCCATCCATCCTGCAGGAGTGTCCGCATCCCCAGTTCGATCGCCTTCTTCTTGATGACGTCGGAAGACGTCTTCCGTATAATAAGCTCCCTGATCTCTTCGTTAACCAGAAGGATCTCGTAGATACCGGTCCTGCCCGAATATCCGGTATGGTTGCACGCCTTGCATCCCCTGCCGTGGTAAGCAATAACCTCTTTGCCCATGTTGACGCCTTCGATCTTGATCTTTCCGTTCTTCAGGGGCGCTTCTTCTTTGCAATTTTTACATATGAGGCGCACCAGCCTCTGCGCGATGAACGCATTGACCGACGAGGCCACCAGATACGGCTCCACTCCGATGTCTATAAGGCGCGTCGCGCCGCTGGCCGAGTCGTTGGTATGGATAGTGGAGAATACGAGATGCCCCGTCAGCGCCGTCTGGATCGTGACGTCCGCGGTCTCGACATCCCTCACTTCTCCGACCATCATTATGTCGGGGTCATGCCGCAGCATACTTCTGAGCATCGTAGCGAACGTCAGCCCTATCTTAGGGTTTATCTGGGTCTGGGAAATACCTTTAAGCTCATACTCTATCGGGTCCTCGATGGTGACTATCTTCACCTCGCGCGTATTGAGCCTGCTCAGGCACGCGTAGAGTGTCGTCGTCTTGCCGCTCCCCGTCGGACCTGTGACGAATATTATGCCGTGCGGCTGGCTGATAATTTCCGCCAGGATCTTATCGTCGCCTTTGGACATACCGAGATCCGCGATGCTGAAGAGCATGGTCGTCGGCAGGATCCTTATAACTATATTCTCGCCGTAAAGCGTCGGTATCACGGATACGCGCAGCTCATATTCCTTCTGGCCTATGCGGACTTTCGCCCTGCCGTCCTGAGGCAGCCGCCTTTCCACTATATCCATATTGGCCATTATCTTGATACGGGAGATCACGGCCGGATAGAGATATTTGATATTTTCGCTGACCTGAGTATCGTAAAGTATGCCGTCTACTCTGTAACGCAGGAACGCCTCTCCCCTGAAATGCTCCAGATGGATATCCGTCGCCCTGTCGTTTATCGCCTGCTGCAGGATCTGGTTGACCAGCTTTATTACGGAGGCGTCACCGGCCAGTTTCTCCAGGTCCTCGACATTCTCCCTTTCGGAAACTTCGATCGGGGTGGACCTGTCTTCTTCCTTGGAGAGTATGCTCTCGATGGTCTCCGCGCCCACACCATAATACTTTTTTATCGCTTCGGTTATATCCGAAGGCGCCGCAAGCACCCTCTCCACTTTATAACCGAGATGCGCCTCGAGATCATCCACCGGCCACATATCGAAAGGGTCCGCGACCGCAAGCGTCAGTATATTATTATCGATATTGATCGGCATGATCTTGTAGTGCCAGACAAATTTCGCAGGCACTCCTTTTATGGCCTTTTCGCTTATATGGATCTCTTTTATATCCACAAAGAGCATCCCCTGCTGCTCGGCGAGGGACTCCAGCATCTGCCTTTCAGTGACGAATTTCAGCCTCACGAGGATCTTCCCGAGAGCCTCCCCCGTCTTTTGCTGTTCCTCGACGGCAAGCCTCAACCGTTCCTGCGTCGTAAAACCTTTCTTGACCAGAATATCACCGATTCGTAGTGCCATCTTACTCTCCTATCCACTCTCCACTATTCACTATACACTATCTCAACGCTTCCTCTATATTACCTATCATGTACAACTTCTCTTCCGGCACGGCATCCATCCCGCCCGACATTATCCTCTCGCAGCCGTCCAGCGTCTTTTTGACCGGGACATAGGCGCCTTTTCTGCCCGTATAGACTTCCGCGACAGAGAACGGCTGCGTCAGGAAGTTCTCGAGCTTCCGCGCCCTGTCATATATTATCCTGTCCGCCTTGGAAAGTTCCTCGATGCCCACGACCGGCACTATCTTCTTCAACTCCTTGTATTTGGCCAGTATCTTCAACACGGCCTGCGTGATCTGGAAATGCTCCCTGCCGACGACCGACGGCTCGAGATTCGAGGATGAGGAGAGCAGGGGATCGATAGCCGGATGAAGTTTGAGCTGGCTCCTCTCTCTCGACAAAACGACGATGGAATTCAAATAACTGAATATCGTAACGACGGCCGGGTCGGTCAGGTCGTCCGCGGGCACATAGACCGTCTCTATCGCGGTGATCGCGCTGCCCTCTTTC
This sequence comes from Candidatus Omnitrophota bacterium, assembly GCA_029004355.1. Classification (GTDB taxonomy): domain Bacteria; phylum Omnitrophota; class Gorgyraeia; order 2-01-FULL-45-10; family 2-01-FULL-45-10; genus FEN-1322. The sequence continues at coordinate 2,200 of JAQURV010000059.1, read as the reverse complement.
GAACGTATGCGTTCCTGGAACTCGCTGACCTCGGAAGCGAGCGTCGGCTGGTAGCCTGTCTCCGACGGTACTCTCCCGAGAAGGGTCGAGACCTCGCTGCCGGCCTGGACGAACCTGTATACGTTATCTATAAAGAAAAGGACGTCCTTGTTCTGGCTCTGAAGATATTCGGCGAGCGCTACGCCGGTAAAAGCCACTCCGAACTTCGCGCCCGGCGGCTCGTTCATCTGTCCGAACGCGAACATGATCTTATCGAGCATATCCTGTTTCTGGAACTCGAAATAAAGCTCGTTGCCTTCCCTTATCCTCTCGCCGGCCCCCGTAAAGACGCACGCGCCCTCATGCTGGGTTATGATGTTATGTATAAGCTCCAAGATGAGGACCGTCTTCCCCAGTCCCGCGCCGCCTATCAGGCCCGTCTTGGAACCTTTTACTACAGGGAACAGGAGGTCGACGATCTTGATGCCGGTCTCTAATATAGAGACCTGCCCGGTCGCCAGCCGGTCCGGGTTTATATAAAGCCTGGATATATCTTTCATTATAGGCGCATGCTCTTTTACGTCTATCTCGCCGCCGCTATCGATCGCCTCGCCCGATGCGTTGATTATCCTGCCGAAGAGCTTATCCCCGACGGGGATATTGAGCGAGGACCCGTCCGCGCTGACCTCGGCCGACCTGCGCAAATTAAGCGTCGAGCCCAGCGAGATGCACCGCGCAACGCTGGCATCGAGGTGCTCGGCCACCTGGAGGATGATGGTCCTGCCGTCAAAAGTCTTTACCCTAAGCGCCTCGGAGAGCGCCGGGAGGTTCTTGGAATCCGGGAACCGCACATCCACTACGGGTCCCTGCGCCGCAACTACATAACCTGTCTTCTTTTTCGCGTCTGCCATATAATATATATACCTATTTTCTGATCAACATCTGGGCCGAATAGAGCTCCCGCGTACTCTTATCTATACTCTCGTGATAAGCCTTGAAATACTGCAGCTTTATCTTCTTCGTCTTCTCCGCAAGCTGTTGGGAACTGCCTTCCAGGTGCATGGCCCTCGCCGCAAATTCCGAAAGTTTGCTCTCCTCGAGGACATCTACTATCCTCTGCCGCACCAGTTCTCCGGAGAGATAATCTATGATGCCGCCGAGATCGGACTCGACGATAAGTTCCTGAAAACCCTCCGGTTTCTTCTCCTCCGCGGGAGGCGCATCGAAGAAAGGTATCATCTTCGTTATCTCGACCCGCTGGACGACAAATGAGACCGGCTTAGGATATGCTATCGAGACTTTGCCGAAGCGGCCCTCTTTTACGCCGCTTATGAGATATGCCCCCAGGGCTGCCGCCAACGTACGCCTCGACGCGGCGTCGACAGCGCCGCCGAACGGCACAAACGGCCTTCCCAGCTCTTTGAGATACCGGGCGCCGCGCTCTCCTATCATGATGAGCTCCGCAGTCTCAAACTTCTCTTGAAGGCTGGCCGCGTTGATGACCTGGGCGTTGAGGCTGCCCATGAAACCTTCATCCGATGTGACCATGATAATGGCCTCTCTCCCGGTCCGGGGCGTCACCAGGGCGTGACCGGCGCCGCGCTCACCGATGAGCTCGAAGAAACCCTTTATTGCGTCAAAAAATTTTTCATACCGCTCTTTCTTCGCCTGGAGGGCGCGGAACTGAAAGACGGCGGTGCTCTTCATCGTCTCCAAAAGGTCGATGAGATTTACGTTAAAATCTATGCTCTCCTTTAACTCTTTTATCGTGGCCATATCGCTACAGCTTGTTCTCTTTGAAGAAACGCGCAATATATTCGTCGAGCTTCTTCTTGTCGTTGTCGTTCAATTCTTTGCCTATCTCGAGCTTCTTGACCATATCCGGATAATTATCGTTCATAAAAGCATATATGCCGTTCTTAAATACCTCGCACTCCTCGATAGACAGTTTATCCAGCGCTCCTGTCCGCAGGGCGTAGAACAGGATAAGCTGTTCGGCTATCGGCGACGGGTGATTATTCTCCTGCATCAGGATACATTCCACCTTCTCCCCGTGTTTCAGGCGGCGCTCGAGGTCTTCGGAGATGGCGGCGCGCAGTCTTGTGGCCTTGAGAAGTTCCTTATACTGGATATAGGAAAGCCCCATATCCTTTGTCAGTTCTCTCATAAGCGGCGATTGGACTTTATTGCCGATACGCGAAACGGAGAGGCCTATATCTAT
>JAQURV010000058.1 GCA_029004355.1 Candidatus Omnitrophota bacterium | reverse complement strand
CGAGCCAGTAGAGGGCCTCATCCTGTGAATCGCTCCCGGCAGGCGCATTGAGGTCAACTTCGAATTCATACAGAGCCCGGGGAAGATTATTCTGTCGCAAATAAGACCTTCCCAAAAGAGAATGCGCTTCATATATACGCGGCGTATTGGGGTAATTACGCAATATAGACTCGAGCCGCTCTCCGGCCAGGTCGTAGAACCCGTCCCTGAACGCCTTTCGCGCGAATAGAAAATCGCCCTCTTCGGTTGCCTGCGCCGCGAACGCCGCGGCGGCCAGAAAAAGGGATACCGATATCAATATTATGTTCTTCCCGAACCATTTCATGCCAACACTTCCCTCAAATATTGCCCGGTATATGACCTTGCCTCTTTGATGATCTCTTCAGGCGTACCGCTGGCAACTATATACCCTCCGTCGTCGCCGCCCTCAGGACCGAGATCTATTATATGATCCGCCGATTTTATGACATCGAGATTATGTTCTATCACAAGCACCGTATTTCCGTTATCTACCAGGGCCTGCAGTACGGATAAGAGCTTGTCGATATCCGCAAAGTGCAACCCAGTCGTCGGCTCATCCAGTATATATAGCGTCCTGCCTGTCGCCGTCTTGGACAATTCAGCCGCAAGTTTTATCCTCTGCGCCTCGCCCCCGGAAAGAGTGGTCGCGGATTGGCCCAGCCTTATATAGCCAAGGCCCACCTCGTTAAGGGTCTTGAGCTTGTTCCTGACCGAAGGAATGTTCTCGAAGAGGACGAGCGCTTCCTCGACGGAAGTTTCCAGGATATCCGCTATAGATCTGCCTTTAAACTTGATCTCGAGCGTCTGGGCGTTAAAACGTCTGCCCTTGCAGACTTCGCACTGGACGTAGATATCGGGCAGGAAATGCATCTCTATCTTTTTTATGCCGTCGCCGGTACATGATTCGCACCTGCCGCCTTTGACGTTGAAACTGAAGCGTCCCGGTTTATAACCGCGCACCTTCGATTCCGGCAATTTCGAGAAGAGATCCCTGATGAACGAAAAAGCGCCCGTATAGGTCGCGGGATTCGAGCGAGGCGTCCTGCCGATCGGCGACTGGTCTATGACGATGACCTTGTCTATAAATTGCGTCCCTTCGATCCTTTTATGCTCACCAGGCCGCTCCTTGGAACGATAAAGTTTCTTGGCGAGCGCCTTATATAGGATATCGTCGACCAGCGTGCTCTTCCCGGAGCCCGATACACCCGTGACGCAGACAAAGAGGCCCAGGGGTATCTCAACGTCTATGCTCTTCAGGTTATGCTCATGCGCGCCGACTATCTTCAATTTCTTTTTTTCGTTGTAAGGCCTTCTTGAACCGGGCACCTCTATTTTGAATTCGCCCCTCAGGTATTTGCCCGTCAAAGAATCTTTCGATGCCAGGATGTCTTCCAGGGTGCCGCTTGCGATGACATGCCCGCCGTGTTCGCCGGCGCCCGGGCCGAGGTCGACTATGTGGTCGGCTTTTCTTATCGTCGCCTCATCGTGCTCGACCACGATCAAGGTATTCCCAAGATCACGGAGCGCAATAAGCGTGTCAAGAAGCTTCGAATTGTCCTTCTGGTGCAGGCCTATGCTCGGCTCGTCGAGTATATAGATCACACCGACGAGACCCGAACCGATCTGCGTGGCAAGCCTGATGCGCTGGGCTTCTCCGCCGGACAGGGTGTAGCTTCGCCTGTCGAGCGTAAGGTAGTCGAGCCCGACATTCACCATAAATCGCAACCGCGACGAGATCTCTTTTGTGACCTGGCGGGCTATCTTTTCCTGTATCGGCGTCAAGCGAAGATCCGACATGAAGGCCCTGAGGTCTTTTATCGACATGGCGGAGATCTCGGCGATATTCTTTTCCCGGATCGTAACGGCAAGGCTTTCCGGCTTTAATCGCGCACCTTCGCAAACCGGGCACGGAAGGACGGACATATACTTATTTATCTCGGTCTTTATAAACTCGCTCTCTGTCTCGCGGAAACGCCGCTCGAGATTCGGTATGACACCTTCGAAAACTCCCCAGCCGTGCCCCCTGCCTTCGCCATACAGGACGAGTTTTTTGATATCCTTTGGCAGATCTTTGAACGGCGTATCTACGCTGAATCCGTGTTCATGCGCCAGCGAGCGCATAAGCCTCCGATAATACAGGTAGAGCCCCTTTCCGCCGCGCCTCCATGCATCGACGCAATCTATCAGCGGTTTCGCTTTGTCAGGTATGACCAGGTCCGGGTCTATTTCCATCTTGTTACCGAGACCATCGCATCCAGGACACGCGCCGTAGGGCGAATTGAATGAAAATATCCTCGGCGTCAGTTCTTCAAAACTTATGCCGCAATCACCGCAGGCATACCGCTCGTTAAAAAGCATGTCGCCCTTCGAGCCGTCCTCACCCTTAGCTATAATTACAAGACCGCCGCCCGTTTCGAGCGCGGTCTCTATGGAATCGGCAAGCCTCTTCTTTACATCACCTTTGACCGCCAGCCTGTCGACGACGACTTCTATATCGTGTTTTTTATTCTTATCCAGTTTTATCGCTTTTTCGAGTTCGAGTATATTTCCGTCAACTCTCACCCTCACAAAACCGTCCTTCTTTATCTTATCAAACAGTTCGCGGTATTCTCCCTTCCTGCCGCGCACGACCGGCGCAAGGACAAGGATCCTGCTATCGCCCGGCAGTTCCAGGACCTGCTCGACTATCTCCTGGGATGTCTGGGCTTCAATGGGTTTGCCGCACTTCGGGCAATGGGGCTTCCCGATGCTGGCGTATAAAAGCCTGAGGTAATCGTGTATCTCGGTCTGAGTGCCTACGGTAGATCGCGGGTTGGAGCCAGCGGTCCTCTGCTCGATACTGATGGCCGGCGAGAGACCGTCGATATACTCAACATCCGGTTTTTGCAGTTGTTCGAGAAATTGGCGTGCGTAACTCGAGAGGGACTCTACGTACCGGCGCTGGCCTTCCGCGTATATCGTGTCGAAGGCAAGCGATGATTTCCCGGAGCCGGAAAGGCCCGTCACAACGACGAGTTTTCCTCTCGGCAGCTCGAGGTCTATGTCCTTAAGATTATGTTCCTTTGCGCCCTTTATGAATATCGTATCTTTTTCCATAAAATCCAATAGGGACATAGCGTACGTATTTACGCTATGTCCCTATTTTTATAACTACTATTTCCTTTTCCGTCTTTTGCCGCCTACCAGCATCTTTGCCCTGGAGACGTCACCCTTCTTATCAACGAAGTAGAGGTATCCTTTTGCCTTCTTCACTGCCGGCTTCGCTACGACCTTGCCGCCGCCGCCCTTGGATTTGCCTCGCGCCATCTTCGTCTCGACCACGTTGCCTTTCTTATCCACATAATAGAGATAACCTTTTTTCCTCTTTATCCCTACCTTTGCGACTTTTTCTGCCATTATCGTTCACCTCCTTCCATCTTTATATTTTAAATCGATGTAATCCTCCTTGACCCTTGAAACACTCCTGAAGATATTGGTCCTGACGAACTCGCAATCTTTCTCAAGCGTCTTTATCATATTCTTCATTAGCCGCCGTTTCGACGTCTCCGAATTCGGGCACCTGCATACCTGCGACGGAAAACCAGACTCTTTGGCAAACTTTCGCATATGTTCTTCTTCCACATAACAAAGGGGCCTTATTATCACTATCTTGCCCCCGAAGAGTTCCTGCCGCGGGTTCATGGCGGCGAATTCCCCGTGATAGAACATATTGAGAAGGAGCGTCTCTATAATATCGTCTTTATGGTGTCCGAAGGCGATCTTTTTGCATCCAAGTTTGTCGGCGGCCAGGAAGAGGGCCTTTCTCCTGTTCCACGAACACCAGAAGCATGACGTATTCTTCTTTTTATCTTTTACCTTTATCTTTTTGAAATGGTACTTTACGTCATTGGCCTTGAAAAAACTTTTAAGTTTCTCGTTATGAACACAGCCAGCGCATCTGAAATCCGTCTCGACGTGCATAGCGATGAGTTCATACTTTATCGGCGCCCACTTTCTGCGCTCGGCGAGGAGCTTCAAAAGCGAGAGGCTGTCCTTGCCTCCGGAGACCGCGACGAGGATCCTGTCCTTATCCTCGATGAGATTATAATCGGCGATCGCCTTGCCGATCCTGTTCGAGATGTAAAGACCTGTCTTAGTCAAAGAGCGCATCTTTATACTACGTTCCTATCCTCACGCTGCGCGTGATGCCGGCCAGCGTCGATATAGCCGAAAAGACCGCGAGTCCGCTCGTCTTGGGATTCGCCTTCGACGGCACGTTCTCAGTCCTTGTAAATATCCGGCCGCACTCACCGACGATCTCGACCTCATGGATATTCTTCGTGTAATCGGGCGAGGTGACAAGCCTGACGCGCGTCTTCTTTGCGCCGATCCCGGCAAGCCCAAGGGCCGCAGAAACGTTGACGTTCTGCGGGAACCCTTTGATCGCCTCCTCGGCGCTCCCTTCGAATACTATCGTCTTGCCCGTAATCTTATCCAGGTCGATCTTATTTTCTTTCAGGTACGGCGCCCCCGCAAGCCCCCGGGGAGGCTTCCGCGTCGTAAGCGTAACCGAATCTATCCTCCCTGCCGAAGCGGATTTCACTCCGTCGATGCCGCATAAAGCGCCGCTCGGTATATAGACCCTCACGCCTTTCTTCTCCGCTTTCGTGAGCAGTTCTTCCCGGCCGATCAGGCCGCCTACGCTCATTATCATACAATCCCTGCCGGACCTGACGCATTTATCCAAGACTTCGCCCGAGATCCTGGCGCTCGCCGCCTCCACCACAAGACTGCAGTTTTTTATCAGTTCGTCCTGCCTTAAGACGGCCGGCCCCTTCTTGAGGTCCTGCTTCAAGGCAAGGGCCCTCTTAGCATCGCTGTCGCAGATCGCAGCCAGGTTTACTTTATCTTTTAATAGACCCTGGCACGCATGGGCTATCTGAGAGCCTATCGTTCCGCATCCGATTATTCCGACTTTCAGACTTTTGCTACCCATTTTGACTTTTAGTGTATAGTGGATAGTGTTTAGTATATAGAAAACTAAATTACCTGACTAATTTTACTATACACTATTCACTAACCACTAATCGCTATCCTTTATCTCACTCAGTACCCTGCTATCGCCGCACCTTTTTTTTCGCCGGTCACCGCGAGCATCCTGTCGAGCGCTTTCTTCGCCTTCTCGCGTATCTCGTCGGAGACCTTTATCTCGTAGACCATATTCTCAAGGCTATGGGCAACCCAGCCCAGGGTTATCAGTTTCATATTTGCGCAGACCAGGTGTGAAGTCGGAAGGTAGAACCGCTTGCCCGGGTTATCTTTCTGTAATTTATATAACATACCGGATTCGGTCGCGATGATAAATTCTTTTGAACTCGATTCTTTTACGTATTTGAACATCCCGCCGGTGGAGCATATATGGTCCGACAATGCCAGGACGCCGGGGTTGCATTCCGGGTGTGCTATCACATCGGCGCCGGGATGCACCTCTTTGGTCTTCACTATATCTTCTTCCTGGACCCTTATGTGCGTCGGACAAAAGCCGTCCCACAGTATTATATTCTTCTCCGGGACCTGCGACTGGACATAGCGGCCCAGATTCCTGTCAGGGACAAAGATTATCTCTTTCTCTTCCAGCGCCCGCACCACTTCTACGGCATTGCTCGACGTGCACGCGATATCGCTCTCCGCCTTCACTTCCGCGGAAGAGTTGACGTAACAGACGACCGCCGCGCGCGGGCACTCTTTCTTCTTTGCGCGCAGCTTCTCCGGGGTTATCATATCCGCCAGCGGACAGCCCGCCTCCATGACCGGCAGGAGGACCAGCTTATCCGGGTTAAGGATAGACGCTGATTCCGCCATAAACTGCACGCCGCAGAATACGATAACGCTTGCGTCGGTCCTTACCGCGGCCTGCGAGAGCGCGAGCGAATCGCCGCTTATATCCGCGATCTCCTGTATCTCGTCGCGCTGGTAATTGTGCGCGATTATCACGGCATTCTGTTTCTTTTTAAGTTTCTCGATCTTCTTTTTAAGGGTTTCGTTATACTTTAAATCGCTGTTGCCCGGAATGGTCATTTTAAGCCTTTCACAATTGTGTTATCGATAAGCCGCGTCTTTCCGATAAAGACCGCAAGCGCTATCAACATTTCCCCCGACAAAACCTTCGCCTCTTTCAAGTTCACAGTGTCGACGATCGACGCATAGTCGAGTCTTGCCGACGGGACGCTCTTTATCATCCCCTCTATGGCCCGGATGATCTTTCTCGACTCTCTCTCGCCTGACTTTATCATCTCTTCCGCCTTCATAAGCGATCCGTGCAGTACGAGGGCGTCCTTCCTTTCATCCTCCGATAGATATATGTTCCGCGAGCTCATCGCCAGGCCGTCCTTCTCGCGGATCGTAGGCATGATCTTTATCTCGATGCCCATATTAAGGTCTTCGGCCATCTTCTTTATGACAATGGCCTGCTGGGCATCCTTCTGCCCAAAGTAGGAAATGTCCGGCCGGACTATCTCGAATAATTTCGCCACGACGGTCGTGACGCCTTTGAAATGGCCGGGCCTCGATGCGCCGCACAGCCCGCTGGTAAGGGTTTCGACATTGACGTAGGTGGAGTAACCGGCCGGATACATATTATTTACGGATGGGCTAAAGATGATATCGGCACCGGCCGATGTGGCAAGTTCTTCATCGCGTTTCAGGTCCCTGGGGTATTTTTCGAAGTCTTCTTTCGGCCCAAATTGAATAGGGTTCACGAAGATGCTCATGACCACTACATCGGTATGTTTGCTTGCGGCACGGACAAGCGAGAGGTGCCCTTCGTGCAGATATCCCATCGTAGGGACAAGGCCTATCGACTTGCCTTCTTTCTTGAAGATCTTTACAAGGGTAGACATCCTCGGTATTGTATCAACAACCTTCATGCGCCCACCTTACCTAATTCCCTCAGCCCCTTCAGCACGAATTCCCTTTCATTTAACCGCGGATGAGGTATGACGAGACCGTCCTCTTTAACCGCTTCATCGCCGTAATACAGGATGTCAAGGTCGATCTCCCTCGGCGCATCCTTTACGGTCCTTCGCCTGCCGATCTTTTCTTCTATCCTGTTCAATTCTTTCAACAGCGCCCGCGGTGTAAGCGCCGTGGCTATCTCCAGGACGCCGTTCAAAAACTTACCCTGCGGGATATCGCTGACCGGATCCGTTTCGTATATCGATGAGCTTCTTTTAAACATTATATCCTTGCTTCCCTTCAGCTCTCCGACGGCCTTGTCAATGTACCCGCGCCTGTCGCCTAAATTTGAACCGATGCCTATATAGCACGTAACCATTAATAAAAAATCCCAATTTCAAATACTACAAATACTACCAAATAAATCCAAATTTAAAAATACAAAATGTTTGGGGTTTGGGATTCTGGATTTATTTTGGATTTGGTAGTATTTGGATTTTGTCATTATTGTAGTTTTCTCTTGATTCTCTCCACCGCTTCCCTGATCCTCTTCTTGTCGACGGTAAGCGCAAAGCGGATATACCCTTCCCCATTCTCGCCAAAACCGTTCCCGGGCGTAGCCACTATGTCGCACTTTTCCAGCAGCTCTTTTGCGAATGCGGCGGAAGTGTATCTGGGCGGGATATGCGTCCAGACATAGAATGTGGCCTTTGGCTTTTCGACGTGCCATCCGATCGAATTGAGACCGTCGACAAGGACGTTGCGCCGCTCCTCATATATCTTAAGGACGGACCTTATGTGCTTATCGTAATTCTTTAACGCCGCGACTCCGGCCCACTGGATGGCAAAGAAGCACCCGGAGTCTATATTCGACTTGACTTTGGCGAGGGCGGCTACGATCTCCTTATTGCCTACGGCAAACCCCAACCTCCATCCGGTCATGCTGAACGTCTTCGAAAGCGAATGGAACTCTATCGCCACATCCCTGGCGCCGTCGACTTCGAATATGCTGGGCGGCTTGAATCCGTCGAATGCGATCTCTGAGTATGAAGCATCGTGGCAAATTATAATATTATGCTTTACGCCAAAATCAACAGCCTCTTTAAGGAACTTTTTGTCGCAGACCGCGGCGGTCGGATTATTCGGATAATTGATGAAGAGCATCTTTATTTTATGCATCTGGGCGTGATTTACCGCCTTCAGGTCGGGTAGAAAATGATTCTTTTCCAAAAGCGGCATCTTCAACATCTCTCCGCCCGCAAAGAGCGTCCCCGATCTATACGGAGGATAGCAGGGGTCGGGGACAAGGACTATGTCGCCTGGATCGATAAAAGCAAGCGGGATGTGCGCTATACCTTCTTTAGAACCAATCAGCGGATATATCTCGTTTTCAAAGTCAAAAGCAACCCCGAAACGCTTATTAAGCCACTTCGCGCATTCCTGCCTGAACTCCGGCAACCCCTGGTCGAGCGGATACCGGTGATTCTTCGGATCGCGCGCGGCCTTCCTGAGCGCGTCGACAATAAACTTCGGGGTCGGAAGGTCGGGGTCGCCGATCCCAAGGTCGATTATATCCCTGCCCTCTTCGCGCGCCGCCTTCTTTGCCTTATCGATCTCGACAAAGAGATACGGCGGCAGTTTCTTCAACCTCTCCGATCGTTCAATTTTTATCATACAGTCCTTATGATTTTTCGGGTCCTCTCCGAGCCTACGGCTCGTAGAGCCGGAGGCTGCCGCGGCTTCGCCTTTTGTTTTATAGTGCTTTATCCGCGCGCATGCACGGCTTTTAATATCGGTATTCTTGATTTAATCAGCCTTATTTAAATAACCTGAACAGGCCTTATGCTAC
>JAQURV010000057.1 GCA_029004355.1 Candidatus Omnitrophota bacterium | reverse complement strand
CCATAGTACCCTTGAACGCGCTGATGGTAGACGCAACCGGCATGTGCGGATGCTGCAGGGTCACGGTAGGCGGAGCGGTAAAGTTCAGCTGTGTTGACGGCCCGGAATTCGAAGCGAACCTCGTCGATTGGGACGGCCTGGTAAAGAGGAACAGGGTCTACGCCGACAAAGAAAAACATATATGCAAGTTAATACCATAAAGAAAGAACCGGTAAAAGCACAAGAATCGAACGCAACCGAACGCGCCTGCACCTTCGAGGAGGTAGTAAGGGGGTATTCGGAAAGCGATGCCCTTAAAGAAGCGTCGAGATGCATCCAGTGCAAGGATCCCTCGTGTATAAGCGGTTGTCCCGTGGGGATAGAGATAAAGACATTTATCGCGAAGATAGCCGCCGGCGACTACGATGGGGCATATTTCACCATACGCAGGAAGAATAATTTCCCTTCGATATGCGGAAGGGTCTGCCCGGCCGAATATCAATGCAGAAAAGCGTGCGTATTCACCAAAAAAGGCTCACCGTTCGCTTCCCCCGGCGCCATCAACATACACTTCCTCGAAAGATTTATCGGCGATCATGGGATCAAGAAAAACCTGGACGTTCCCGCGGAAAAAGACGAAAGACTGTCAAAGATAAAAACGGCGGTAATAGGTTCCGGCCCTGCGGGGTTAGCCTGCGCCGGAGAATTGGCGCGGCACGGCATATCGGTGACCTTGTTTGAAGGGCTACACAAGACCGGAGGGGTCTTAAGATACGGCATACCGCCCTTCAGGATGCCCAGGGATATACTTGATTTCGAGATAGACTCCTTAAAAAAGATGGGCGTCGACATAGTCCCAAACCGCCTGATAGGCAGGATCAAGACCGTCGAAGAACTTTTCAAGGAGGGATATCGCGCGGTATTCCTCGGCCTGGGCGCGGGCATACCGTCATTTTTGGGGATACGCGGCGAGGATCTTTGCAATATTTATTCCGCAAACGAATTTCTGACAAGGGTAAATCTCATGTCGGCATATAAGTTCCCTGAGTTCCACACGCCGGTAAACATCGGCCGGCACGTGATAGTCATAGGGGGCGGGAATACGGCGATGGACGCGGCCAGATCCGCGCTCAGATTACAGAAGTTGAATAATATCGCGCCCGATACTACAATAGTATACAGGCGGACCGAGATCGAGATGCCTGCGCGGCGGCTGGAGATAGAGCACGCGAAAGAGGAGGGGGTGAAATTCAGATTTCTTGTGAAGCCGGAAGAGCTGTCAGGCGATGAAAAAGGCTTCGTGAAAAAACTAAGGTGCCTTGAGTGTACGTTAGGCTCACCCGACGGTTCCGGCCGGAGAAGGCCTGTGGAGACCGCCGGGAGCGATTTCGAGATGGATTGCGACATGGCGGTCATAGCTATAGGGCTTAAAGCGAACGAGCTCCTTACCAAGGTAACGCCTGAGTTGAAACTGGATAAGTACGGAGATGTGGTGGTAGACAAAGAGACGATGGCAACGTCCATCAAGGGCGTCTTTGCCGGAGGGGATATAGTGGGCGGTGAAGGGACCGTCATAGAGGCCATGGGGATGGCCAAGAAGGCTTCAAAGGCTATAGTGGACTATCTTACGGAACAATGTTGTTCCGTAAGATAGTATTCAACGTACGAAAGGAGAAGTTAAGATGTCGAAGAAGACGGAAGAATTTATAGCAAAAGTAGTAAAGGATAATCCGGGTGAGGTGGAATTTCACCAGGCGGTGCGCGAAGTAGCCGAATCCGTGACGCCTTTCATCGAAAAGAACCCGAAGTACGCGGAAGCGAAGATACTCGAGCGTATGGTAGAGCCGGAAAGGGTCATAATGTTCCGCGTTCCCTGGCTCGACGACAATGGCGAGATCCGGATCAATAGGGGTTACCGCATACAGATGAATAGCGCTATAGGCCCTTACAAAGGCGGTATACGCCTGCATCCCAGCGTAAACCTGGGCATATTGAAGTTCCTGGCATTCGAGCAGGTATTCAAGAACAGCCTTACAACTCTACCGATGGGCGGAGCAAAAGGCGGATCGAACTTCGACCCTAAGGGCAAGTCGGATAATGAGGTGATGAGGTTCTGTCAGAGTTTCATGACGGAACTCTTCAGGCATATAGGCCCCGATACAGACGTTCCGGCAGGAGACATAGGAACCGGCGGACGCGAGATAGGTTATATGTTCGGCCAATACAAACGTCTTAAGAACGAATTCACGGGCGTGCTGACCGGCAAAGGCCTATGTTGGGGCGGAAGCCTCATAAGGCCCGAAGCCACAGGTTACGGCTGCGTATATTTCGTCGAAGAGATGCTGAAGACCAAAGGCGAGTCTTTAAAGGGCAAGGTCTGCGCAGTATCCGGAGCGGGAAACGTCGCTCAGTATACCGTCGAGAAGCTTCTCCAGATGGGCGCCAAGGTCGTAACGCTGTCGAATTCCAACGGCTTCATCTATGACGAGGGCGGCATCGACATGAAGGAACTCAACTGCGTTATGCACTACAAGAACGTCAAGAGGGCGCGCATCAAAGACTGCGCGAAGGAATTCAAGTGCAAATACTTCGAGAACCAGAGGCCGTGGAGCGTCAAATGCGACATAGCGTTCCCTAGCGCCACGCAGAATGAAATAAGCGGTGAAGACGCAAAGGCTCTTGTTAAGAACGGGTGTATAGCGGTCGGTGAGGGCGCAAATATGCCCACGACCCCGGAGGGTATAAAGGTATTCCAGAAAGCAAAGATCCTTTATGCGCCCGGCAAGGCCGCAAACGCCGGCGGTGTTTCAACCTCAGGGCTTGAGATGAGCCAGAACAGCATGAGACTGTCGTGGACACGCGAAGAGGTCGACAGGAGACTGCACGACATCATGATAGCGATACACGAGCAGTGCGTCAAATACGGTAAAGAAGGCGGCAGCATAAACTACGTAAACGGCGCCAATATCGCCGGGTTCGTAAAAGTTGCCGACGCTATGCTCGAGCAGGGGGTTGCATAATCTCCCTTGACATGAACGCGCCGGTATGGTAAGCTAGTATAGAAGATAAAATACGGAAATAAAGCACAGGGTCAGTGCTTTAAAAAATAGAAGGGACGAAGGCGTTCACGAAAGTGAACGCCTTCTTCTTTTTTTGAAACAAGGGTGTTTCACATGCCGATGACGGCAACGTGGACACCTTTCTTTATTTTTAAAGCATTTTTCAGGAGAGATCAAGTGGATAATATACCGTTCGAAAAACAGATAACTTCATTGACGCGGATAAGCAAAGCCATAGCTTCCGACCTTTATCTGGAAGACATCCTCCGGTTGATAGTCACGGTCACCGCGGAGATGATGGGCTCCAACATATGTTCGCTGATGCTCATAGATGAGAAGACCGGGGAGCTGGTAATACGGGCGACCCAGAGCGTAAGCGACGCATACAATAAGAAACTCCCGCTGAAAGTGGGCGAGGGCATTTCGGGCATGGTAGCCAAAGAGAACCGGCCCATGGTCATAAAAGACGTCCCTAAAGAGAAGGAGTATAAACATAAAGACATTGCCAAGAAGGAGGGGCTGCGGTCGCTTTTATGCGTACCGCTGACAGTCAAGGGCAAGGTGATAGGGGTGATAAACTGCTATACATCCAAGACGCACGATTTCACCGAAACAGAGATAAATATACTCACATCTATCGCCAACCAGGCGGCTGTAGCCATAGAGAATACGGAGTTAATGGTAAAGAGCAGGGTCATCAAGGAAGAGCTTGAGTCGCGCAAGAGGATCGAACGCGCCAAGGGCATATTGATGAAGGAAGAAGATATCACGGAAGAACAGGCATATTTAAAATTGCAAAAGTATAGTATGGATAACCGCAAGAGCCTGCGCGAGGTCGCGGAGGCTATCATATTAGCGGCGGACATTAAAAAATAAAGGAGGGCGTCATGAACCTGCGCAGCCCGGGAGGCAATGATGCCACCCGAACCTTCAACCGGTCCAAAAATGTAGTGCCATGTTCGGGCCTATGCTCAAGATGTCTTGAGTCGTGCCGGGGAAATTGCGAAATATTCAAGTCGTCGTTCAGGGGCAGGGAGGTCATCTATCCCGGACCGTTCGGAGACGTCACCGCCGGAGGGGACAAGGATTACCCCGTCGACTATTCGCACCTGAACATACAGGGCTACGCCCAGGGCGCTAACGGCCTGCCCAAAAACATAAAAGGCAACCCGGACACCGCCACATTCCCCGCGGTAAACGTCGAGACCGAATATGGTTGGGATAAGAAGGTGAATATGAGCCTTCCCATATTCACCGGAGCTCTCGGATCGACCGAGATAGCCAGGAAAAATTGGGATAATGTAGCTATCGGCGCCGCAATATCGGGCATAACGCTGGTGTGCGGAGAGAACGTCTGCGGCATAGACCCCGGACTGAAACTCGACTCCAAGGGTAAGATCACATCCTCGCCGGACATGGACAGGCGTATAGAAACATATAAAAGATTCCATAACGGTCACGGTGAGATCCTCGTCCAGATGAACGTCGAGGATACCAGGCTCGGCGTAGCGGAATACGTCAGGAAAAAACATAAACTGGAGACGATCGAACTCAAGTGGGGGCAGGGCGCAAAATGCATAGGCGGCGAAATAAAGGTAAATTCGCTCGACAGGGCCAAGGAACTTAAGAAACGCGGATATATAGTAACGCCCGACCCGACCGTACACGCAAGCCAGGAGGCTTTCAAGGTAGGCGAGATAAAAGAGTTCGAAAGGCACTCCAGGCTGGGCTTCGTGAGCGAAGATGGTTTCATGAAAGAGATAAAACGCTTGAGGGATCTGGGGTTCAAGCGCATAACACTAAAAACCGGCGCCTATTCTATGGTAGAGCTTGCTCAGGCTATAAAATATTCGTCCATGGCCAAGATAGACCTGCTGACGATAGACGGCGCGCCGGGCGGTACGGGCATGAGCCCGTGGCGCATGATGCAGGAATGGGGCATCCCCACGTTCTACCTGCAGGCCCTGGCTTACGAATTCTGCGAAAAACTCGCGAAGAAGAAGATGCGCATACCCGACATAGCGATAGCGGGCGGGTTCTCGCTTGAAGACCACATATTCAAGGTCATGGCCATGGGGGCTCCTTACGTAAAGGCCGTCTGCATGGGCAGGGCCCTGATGATCCCCGCATTCGTCGGAAAGAATATCGAAGAGTGGATAAAGACCAAGAAACTCCCGCCGACGGTATCGGAATTCGGAACAAAGCCGGAAGAGATATTCGTCTGTTATGAAGAGCTCGTCGACAGGTTCGGCAGCGAGATGAAGGATATCCCGCTCGGGGCGGTCGGGGTCTACACGTTCTCACAGAGGATCAAGGTGGGGCTGCAGCAGCTGATGGCGGGATCGCGAAATTTCTCGTTAGGGTCTGTCTCTAGAAAAGACCTGATGAGCCTCACGGAGGAGGCCGCAAAGATCTCCGGTATCCCGTATGTTATGGACGCCTATCGTAAGGAAGCGGAAAAGGTCCTGGCGGCATAGGTAAAGCCCGGAGGTCTAAATAAGAAAGGGGGATTTATGGACAAGAAAGGGTTGTGCTGTACATGCACAAACGACAAGAGTTGTTCATTCCCTAGAAAGTTCCCCGTCGTGCAGTGCGAGGAATTCAGCTGTTATGAAATAAGGGCCTCGCGCGGCACAAAGAAAAGGTCCAGGCGGTAAGATAGGGTAAAAATATGACAAAGTACATATTCGTTACAGGCGGCGTTATTTCCAGCCTGGGCAAGGGGATATCTTCGGCGTCGATAGGCAAGATAATGGAGTCGAGGGGCCTTAAAGTTTCGCTCGTAAAATTCGATCCGTACATAAACGTCGATCCCGGGACCATGAACCCTTACCAGCACGGTGAGGTCTATGTAACGGATGACGGGGCGGAGACAGATCTCGACCTCGGCCATTACGAGCGCTTTACGTCGGCCGTAACGACAAAGTTCAACAATGTAACGACAGGGCAGATATATAACGCCGTCATATCGAAAGAGAGGCGCGGCGACTATCTGGGCAAGACGATCCAGGTCATTCCGCACATCACGAATGAGATCAAGGACAGGATAAAGATGGCGGCGCAGGCCACGGGCGCCGATATCGTGATCGTCGAGATAGGCGGCACCGTAGGCGACATCGAGAGCCTGCCGTTCCTGGAAGCCGCGCGCCAGTTCAGGCTGGACGAGGGTTATAGTAACGTCGTATATATCCACGTAACGCTGATCCCGTACGTAAAGAGCGCCGACGAGATCAAGACAAAGCCCACGCAGCACAGCGTGGGCAAACTACGGGAAATAGGCATACAACCCGACGCCCTTATATGCCGCACGGAGAAGACGATCTCCGACGAACTGAAAGAGAAGATATCGTTAT
The DNA here is from genome assembly GCA_029004355.1 of Candidatus Omnitrophota bacterium. Taxonomy (GTDB): domain Bacteria; phylum Omnitrophota; class Gorgyraeia; order 2-01-FULL-45-10; family 2-01-FULL-45-10; genus FEN-1322. Next base: position 2,690 of record JAQURV010000057.1, on the reverse strand, counting down.
TCTGCAACGTTAAGAAGACTGCCGTCATCGAAGCAAGGGATGCGGAATCGATCTATCAGATACCCATCATCTTCAAGGACCAAGGGCTGGATAAATTGATACTGCGCCATTTCGATATTCACAGCAAAACAACCGACCTGAAAGACTGGCAAAGGAAGGTCGTCGACCGCGCGATAAACCCGACCCATAAGGTCACGATAGCCGTTATCGGAAAATATATCGAGCTGCAGGACGCCTACAAATCGATATACGAATCCCTGATCCATGGCGGTATATTCAACGATGCGAGAGTGGTGATCAAAAAGATAGATTCGGAAGATATCGAAGAGCGCGGCGCCGGGAATGTCCTTAAAGGCATCTCGGGCATACTGGTCCCGGGAGGGTTCGGATACAGAGGGATAGAAGGCAAGATAGAGGCGATCAGATACGCCAGGGAGAACGGCATCCCATTTCTCGGCCTGTGCCTGGGCATGCAATGCGCGGTGATCGAATTCAGCCGCAATGTTTGCGGCCTTAAAAACGCCAACTCCACCGAATTCGAACCAAAAGCAAAACACCCCGTGATAAGCCTGCTTGCCGAACAGCGCCATGTCAAGGATATGGGCGGCACGATGAGGCTCGGCGCGTATCCGTGTAAGATCAAATCGGGAAGCCTGGCATCCAGGGTCTATAAGGCAGGCATGATCTCGGAACGCCACCGGCATAGATACGAATTCAATAATAAATACCGGGCCATCCTGGAGAAAAAGGGCATGGTCTTTTCCGGAATATACCCCGGCAAGGATCTCGTTGAGACAATAGAACTTCCTAAGGCCGCCGGAAAACCCCATCCGTATTTTATCGCGGTCCAATACCATCCGGAATTTAAATCCAAACCGGACAGACCGCACCCCCTATTCCGCGATCTTATAAAAGCCTCCTTAAAAGTTTCGGGCTGCTAGAGACGGTATGATTTGACTTTTCCCTCCAATCGGATATAATGGTGGCGAGAAAAATAGAATGAAAGCGATACTGGCGTTAGAAGACGGTAAAATATTCAAGGGTGAATCTTTCGGCGCGGACGGTGAGAGATGCGGAGAATGCGTCTTCAATACCAGCATGGCCGGCTACCAGGAGATACTCACAGACCCCTCATATAAAGGCCAGATCGTCACGATGACCTATCCCCTGATCGGCAACTACGGCGTAAACGACGAGGACGTCGAATCCCGCAAACCTTTTGTCGAAGGCTTTGTCGTAAAAGAGTACTCCAAGACCTTCAGCAATTGGCGCTCCAAGAGATCCCTCGGCGACTACCTTAAAGAAAATAACATAATAGGCATAGAGGGTGTGGACACGCGTTCACTTACGCTGCATATCCGCCAGGCCGGCGCAATGAAAGCCGTTATCTCGACTACGGACCCGAGCGCGGAGAGCCTCGTCCGGAAAGCAAAAGCCTCTCCCGGCCTTTTAGGCATCGACCTTGTAAAGGAAGTCTCCTGCGAAAAAAAATACGAATGGAACGATTCGGGAAGATATAAAGTGGTTGTGCTGGATTGCGGCGTAAAGTTCAACGTCTTAAGAGAACTTGCCGGGAATAATTGCAAAGTGGTCGTCGTGCCCGCCCGCTCTACGGCGAAAGAGATAATGGAGTTGAAGCCGGACGGGGTGCTCCTTTCGAACGGACCGGGCGATCCTGCCGCATTACCGTATATCGTAGAGACTGTCCGGGGCCTGATAGGGAAAGTCCCTATCTTCGGCATCTGCCTCGGGCATCAGATGCTCGCCCGGGCGATGGGCGGCAAGACGTATAAACTGAAATTCGGCCATCACGGCGGGAATCAGCCGGTCAAAGACCTCAAAACAGGCAAGGTCGCGATAAGCGTCCAGAACCACGGTTTCTGCGCCGATATAAACACGTTGAATAAGAAAGAGGTGGAGCTCACCCATATCAACCTGAATGACGATACCCTCGAAGGGATGCGGCATAGAAAACTGCCGATATTCTCCGTCCAGTTCCATCCGGAAGCTTCGCCGGGGCCGCATGACGCGGAATACCTCTTCGGGAAGTTCGTCAAATTGATGAAGAAGTGATTTTATGCCAAAAAGAACGGATATAAAAAGCATACTGATAATAGGTTCCGGCCCGATAGTGATAGGCCAGGCGTGCGAATTCGACTATTCCGGTTCGCAGGCCTGTAAAGTGCTGCGGCAGGAAGGCTACAAGGTGGTCCTTGTAAATTCGAACCCCGCGACGATCATGACCGATCCGGAGATAGCGGACAAGACGTATATCGAGCCGATAACCGTCGACATCGTGGCGAAGATAATAGAGATGGAGAGACCGGACGCCATCCTTCCCACGCTCGGCGGCCAGACCGCCCTCAATACCGTCGTCGGCCTAGAAGAAAAAGGCATATTAAAAAAATACAAGGTCGAGACTATCGGCGCCGACATAAAGTCTATAAAGAAGGCTGAGGACAGGCAGCTCTTCAAGGCCGCTATGCAGAAGATAGGGCTCGACCTGCCGCGAAGCGACAAGGCGTACGACCTGAAAGGGGCATGCAAGGTGGCCGAACGCATAGGTTTCCCGGCCATAATCAGGCCTAGCTTTACGCTGGGCGGAACGGGCGGCAGCGTCGCGTATAATATCGAAGAATTCACGGAGCTGGCCAAGAGAGGGCTCGAGGCGAGCATGATAAGCGAGATAC
>JAQURV010000056.1 GCA_029004355.1 Candidatus Omnitrophota bacterium | reverse complement strand
AGAAGTTCGATCCTGTGGGCAACAAAACCGAAGAAGCGTTTTACGACGAAAAGGGTAAGCTCAAGATAGGCATAGACGGATGGGCGGCCATGCGCTGGTGGTATGACGGATCGCATCTCGAATCACAGGTGTCGTATGATGAGACGGGCACGCCTATGGAGAGACGGGTATACAGCGAATCGGGCAGGCTCGTTTACAGGCAGTACAGGCATGATATAGATTTTAATCCCTACGAGTCTGCTAACATGTCTGCGCTCCTGGGGCCTCAAAACGTGCCGTGTGTCGTCGAAAAGAAACCGCAAGGAGCCGCCAATGAATAAGATCAAGTTGCTTATGATCGTCAACCTGTTCCTATTCCTTTCCATGTTAGCGCAGATAATGACTGGGCTTGTGCTCTTCTTTGGGCTCTTCGCCGCGAAGGCGAAGCTATTTGAAGCGATCACCGAAATCCACGAATATAACGGACTTATCTTGGCGGTTTTGGTGATACTGCATGTGGCGCTTAATTGGGGCTGGATAAAAAGCCAATTTTTTAAAAGAAACGCCGCATAGATGAGACTCAACGCTTTTATTGCGAAGGCCGGTTTTACGTCGAGAAGGAAAGCGGCGGAACTTATAAAAGACGGCAAGGTCAAGGTGGGCGGTAAGGTCGTCGCGGAACCGTGGTATGTCATCAAGAAAGGCGACGCTGTAACGGTAAGCGGCAAGTTGCTTCATGCGGAAGAGAGCCTTTATTTTATCGTGAACAAGGCCAAAGGGGTCACGGCAACCGTGGAGGATAAGCACGCCCTGAAGAAGATCGTAGAGATGGTGTCGGCTGACCGCGCCAGGCTCTATCCGATAGGGAGGCTCGACAAAGATTCCCGGGGCTTGATGATCCTTACGAACGACGGAGACCTTTGTTACCGGCTCACCCACCCGAAATTTGAGGTCGAGAAGGAGTATGTGGTAGCGGTAAAGGGTACGCTGGACAGCGATGCCCTGGCCCGGTTAAAACGGGGAGTTTTTAGCGAAGGCGATATGTTAAAGGTGAAGACGTATTCCGAAGTAAAGAAGGTAGCTGACCGCACGATGCTGCATGTTATAATCGCCGAAGGCAAGAAGAGGCATCTGCGCAGGCTTTTTAAGTCGCTCGGACATCCTGTTATCGACCTGAAGCGCATCCGCATAGGAGGCCTGCGGCTTGGGCAACTTGCGGAAGGTGGCTTCAGGAAGATCGGCAGGGATGAAATTTACTCTCTGACAGCAGTTTTAAGGGGGACGCATGCTTAAGTCGAAGAAGATCCTTATAGTAGATGACGAAGAAGAATTCCTCGCGCTTTTAAAACAGGCTCTTGAAGAGAGGGGTTTTGAGGTAGTCACGGCCACAAACGCCGTGGATGCCGGCATAGAGATAGTCAGCAGCCTGCCGGCGCTTATCCTTTTGGATATAAAGATGCCCGGGATAGACGGTCTTGAGGCTTGCGAAGTCCTTAAGAAGAACCCTAATACAAAGGATGTGCCAATAATAGTGGTCTCGGCGCTTTCTGACGAATCGGATATCAGTGATGCGAAGAAGGCAGGGGTAGCCGACTATTTTGTAAAGCCCGTAGATATGGAGAGGCTGATAGACAGGGTAAAAGCGATAATAGGTTGACTTTTTATTCTTCAAGGTTATAATAATAATATTTAACCGAAAGGAAGCTATACGATGGCGAGTTTTGAGGCGAAAGATATAAGAAACATTATTCTTTTGGGCCATTCGGGGAGCGGCAAGACAACCCTGGTAGAAGCCTTGCTGTACAATTCCGGCGCTATCCCAAGGATGGGGAGGGTGGATGACGGTACTACTATCTCCGACTACAATGAGGACGAAAAGGAGAAGAAGCACTCTGCAAGTTCGTCTTTAGCCAGTTTTCAATATAGCTCGAAGAAGATCAATGTGATAGACATCCCGGGCTATACGGATTTTGTCGGGGAGATGATCGGCGGACTCAGGGCGGCCGATGCGTGTATTGTGGTTGTCAATGCGACAGGCGGTATAGAGATAGGCACCGAACGTTCTTACAGGATGGCGATGGAGCGGGGTGTGCCGTGTATCTTCTTCATAAACATGCTTGATAAAGAGCACTCCGATTACGACAAGTGCTTTGAAGATATCAATAAGAAGTTCAGGAAGCATTGTGTTGCCGTTGACGTTCCCGTAGGAAAGGAATCGACGCTGAAAGACGTTGTGAATATAGTGAACAGGAAAGGGCTCGATACGCTTTCCGACTCGGATAAAACGCATGCCAAGATACTTGCCGATGACCTTACGGAGGTTGTCGCCGAGACCGATGATGCCCTTCTCGAAAAATACCTTGATAAAGGCGAACTGTCGCTGGAGGAGTTGGACAAGGCGTTTAAGAAGGCCGTTGTGAAAGGTGATATCACCCCGATACTTTGCGGTTCGGCAACGAACGGCATAGGTATCAAGGAGCTGCTGGATATGATCGTAAACTATCTGCCATCACCTGTGGACAGGCCCGCGGTAGATGCGATCAAGGCCAATACTTCCGAAACGACCTCTCTGGCCGTAAAGGCGGACGGGCCGCTTGCGGGATTGGTCTTTAAGACATTGTCGGATCCTTTTCTCGGCCAGATATCTATCTTCAAGATCTTTTCAGGCAGGCTTCAATCGAACGGCGGCTTTTATAATGCAAATAAGGGTGTGCGTGAAAAGATCGGGAGCCTTTTCACCCTTTTAGGCAAGGCGCAAGTTTCGATGGAAGCTGTCCAGGCCGGGGACATAGGCTGCGTTGCAAAATTGAAAGATACCGAAACGGGAGATTCTATTACCGACGAAAAGAATCCCATAAGGTTTGGTGAGATACAGTTTCCCGAGCCTGCCATATCGTTTTCGCTGAAACCGAAGACGAGGGCGGACGAGGACAAGATATCTACCGCTATTCACAAGATAAGCGCCGAAGATCCGACGTTCAAAGTCACAAGGGACGAACAGACTAAGGAGATGATAGTATCCGGCATGGGGGATATGCACATCGCCATGCTTCTGAACAGGATGAAGATGCGCTACGGCGTCCAGGTCGACGTCGGTACCCCGAAAGTCGCATATAAAGAGACGATAATGGGTAAAGGGGACGCCCAATACAGGCACAAGAAGCAGTCGGGCGGCGCGGGCCAGTTTGCGGAGGTCTGGCTGCGCGTAGAACCCCTGCCGAGGGGGACGGGTTTCGAATTCGTCGATGAGGTTGTCGGCGGCGCGATCCCGCGGCCGTTCGTCGTGAGTTGTGAAAAGGGCATAAGGACCGCCCTGGGGTCAGGGCCTGTGGCGGGATTCCCGGTCGTCGATGTAAGGGCCATAGTCTACGATGGTAAGACCCATCCGGTAGATTCCAAGGACATTGCCTTTCAGACCGCCGCGCGCCATGCGTTTAAAGAATCCATACTGAAAGCGAAGCCGGCGCTCCTGGAGCCTATAATGGATGTGGATATAGTTGTCCCCGATGAGTTTATGGGTGACATTACCGGAAGCCTTAACTCGAGGCGCGGTAGGGTCATGGGTATGGAGCCGGCTGACGGCTCACAAGTCATCAAGGCCAAAGTGCCGCTCGAGGAGATGTATAAATATGTCAACGAGCTTAAGTCAATAACAGGCGGAAGAGGGACGTATACGATGACTTTCTCTCACTATGAGATGGTGCCGCCTAATCTGGCACAGGTGATAGCGGAGAAGGCGAGTAAAAAAGAGGAAACCGAGGATTAGTGAATAGTGATTAGTGGATAGCGGAGAGGAAGAAAACCTCAGGTTTTTATATACTATTCACTATATACTATCCACTATTCACTAAACTGTAATCCGAGAGGAGAAACATGAGTGGACATTCAAAATGGGCAACGATTAAGCATAAGAAGGCTGCGACCGATGCCAAAAGAGGTTCGTTATTTACAAAGCTTATCAAAGAAATAACCATTGCGGCGAGAGGCGGCGGTAAGCCGGAAACTAATCCCAGGCTTAGGGTCGCCATCGAGCGCGCAAAAGAAGCGAGCATGCCCTCGGACAATATCGAGCGCGCCGTAAAGAAGGGCACGGGCGAACTCGAGGGCGTGAGCTATGAAGATATAACGCTCGAAGGCTATGGCCCCGGCGGTGTTGCGATATATGTCGAAGGAGTAAGCGACAACAAGAACAGGACCACGAGCGAGGTGCGCACCATATTTACCAAGAAGGGCGGGAATATGGCGGGCGCCGGTTCGGTCAGCTGGATGTTCGAAAAGAAGGGCTATTTCGTCGTAAGTAAAAAAACGATCGACGAAGATAAGCTTATGAGCATAGTGCTGGACGCGGGCGCCGAAGACCTGATCGTCGAAGATGAAAATTATGCCGTGAAGACGGCCCCGGCGGATTTCTTTAAGGTGAAGAAGGCGCTGGATGACGCTAAGATACCGACAGAAGATGCGGAGATAACCCTTCTTCCGAAATCTACCGTCAAGGTGGCGGGCGAGGACGCTAAGAAGATCCTCGACCTGGTAGACGGCCTGGAAGAGCATGACGACGTGCAGCACGTCTACGCCAATTTTGACATACCGGATGAGCTGATCAAGGAATAATTCTGCTTCGCCCTTCAGAGCTAGACTGTGGTAGGGCTTCGCAGGAATAATCTCTCCGAAGCGCTACCGGAGTATGATTATAGAAGCGCGAAGGAGGATAATGCGGATACTTGGGATAGACCCTGGGTTGCAGATAACCGGTTACGGCATAATCGAAGATAAGAATTTTAAGCTTGTGGAGGCCGGGATCATCAGGACCATATCGAAGACCCCTATCCAGACCAGGATCGCCAGGATTTTCGACGAGATATCCGGCATAGTGGACGAGCACAGGCCGGGTGTCTTAGTCCTCGAAAAGATATATTCCCACTATAAACATCCGACCACCGCGATCCTGATGGGCCATGCCCGAGCTATGGCGTGTCTGGTCTGCGGCAAGTTTAATATCAAATTGATAAATTACCCTTCAACGCGTATCAAGAAAGCCATAACCGGGAACGGCCATGCGTCAAAGCAGCAGGTGCAGAGGATGGTCCAGGGGCTCCTCAAATTGAGACATCCGCCGGAGCCGGTCGATGTAAGCGATGCGCTTGCTATGGCGATAAGTTATTGCTACATAGAGAAGGGAATAAGTTTCCCTTCGTCTGAGCATCGGGAAATTCCGCATATGTAGCTTCGGGGAATTTCGCTGCGCTTAGGGTATGCGAAATTTTTCGCCTTGGGAGGAATCCCCGTTCGGGATTGTGCCTCGCGGGACGCGAAATTTTAGCCATGTAAAATTTGCGCTCGGGAAAAATTGCTCGGACGCTGCCCCGCAATTTTTATCCAAATTTTGTCAGAGAAAAATTTGGATTTAGCGGGCAAGCGATATCCGGATTTTGTTCTATCAAAATCTGGATTTACGCCCTGCTCACCACATCGCATTCCAGCAGAGCGAAAAATTTAGTATAGGAGTTTATGATAAGTCAGATCTCGGGTAAGATAAAGAAGAGAAGGGTCTCGAGTTTAGAGATAGACGTAAACGGTCTATCCTACGAGGTTTTGATCCCTCCTTCAGTGATGAAAGGCGTTGATAAGGCAAAAACGGCAGAAGGCAATATCTCCCTCATCACTTACCATTACTACCAGATGGATCAATCTAAGGCGATACCTGTCCTGGTCGGATTTTTAAACGAAATAGAGAAGGATTTCTTTGAACAATTCATAACGGTCTCCGGAGTTGGACCCAAGGCCGCGTGTCGAGCATTGACGCTCGCCATCTCAGAGATAGCGGCCGCTATAGACCGCGGCGACATGGCGGTTTTGAAATCATTGCCGGGTATAGGAGAGCAGAAAGCGCGCGAGATCGTTGCTAAACTTCAGGGTAAGGTCGGAAAATTTGCCCTCATGCAGGACAAATTTTCAGAGGGCATCTCTGAGGGGAAAGAAGACATAAAAGAAGAAGCGCTCAGCGTGCTTCTTCAGCTGCAGTACAAGAAGAACGAGGCTCAGGATATGGTCGCTAAAGCATTTAAGCGCAACCCGAAGATCGCGAGCTGCGAAGAGATACTGAACGAGGTCTATAGGGGGTCAAAGTAAGAAGATGGCAAAGAAAGAGTTCGAGAGAGAAAAGATAATAGCGAGCCAGGAGACCGAAGAGGACCAGATATTAAATATCTCCCTGAGGCCGTCCAGGCTTACCGACTTTATAGGACAGAAGACGCTCGTTGAAAATCTTAAGGTATCGCTGCAGGCGGCCAAGAAGCGCAGCGAGCCGCTTGAGCACACGCTCCTATCCGGCCCCCCGGGCCTGGGCAAGACATCGTTGGCGCATATCATGGCAAATGAAATGGGCTCCAAGATAACGGCTACGAGCGGCCCGGCGATAGGGAAGGCGGGGGACCTTATAGGCATACTTACGAACCTGGCGGACGGCGATATCCTCTTTATCGACGAGATCCACAGGCTCTCGAAGACCGTCGAAGAGTTCATATACCCGGCGATGGAGAATTTCGAGATAGACTTTGTTATCGACAAGGGGCCTTACGCCAAGACGATAAAGTTCAACCTGAAGCGGTTTACCCTGATAGGCGCGACTACGCGCGCGGGGCTCCTGACGGCACCTCTGCGTTCGAGGTTCGGCATCTTCTACCACCTCGATTTTTATGAAGTCGAGGACCTCATAAAAGTCATCATGCGTTCGGCTAAACTGCTTAACATCCCGATAGATAAGAATGCCGCGGAAGAGATAGCCAGACGCGCAAGGGGTTCTCCTCGCGTAGCGAACAGGCTGCTTCGGCGCGTGCGGGACTGGGTGCAGGTGAAACGCGACGGTAAGGTGACCCTGGAGGCGACGGAAGAAGCTCTCGCCAATCACGGCATAGACACGATGGGTCTGGACAGCGTTGACCGAAAGGTCATAACTGTCATGTATGAGTCTTTCAACGGAGGGCCCGTTGGCATAGAATCTATCGCGGCGACGTTGAACGAAGAGCCCGATACCATCGTTGACGTAGTAGAGCCATTTCTTTTGAAGGCAGGTTTTATCAAAAGGACGCCGAGGGGCAGAGAATTGACCCGCCAGGCCTACCAGCATATGGGCTTTTCGCGCACGCCGAGCCAAACCCAGAAAGAGATGTTTTAGAGGGAGAGCATAATGACAAATGACAAAATCCAAATACTACCAAATAAATCCCAATTTCAAATAATACAAAATACAAAGTGTTTTGGATTTGGGATTTTGAATTTATTTTGTAGTATTTGTAGTATTGGTAATATTTGTCATTATGATAACCAATGAACATATTACTGCACATCTGCTGTGCCCCATGCTCCATCTATCCGGTCGAGGAATTGAAGAGGAAGGGCCACAAATTCGCCGGATTCTTCTATAATCCAAATATCCATCTCTATTCCGAATACCTTAAACGAAAGGCCGAAGTGGAAAAGCACTCCAAAGAAGAAGGCTATAACGTGATCTATCCGGAATATGAGGTAGAGAAGTATTTTCAATACATAGCGGATAACGAGACCTTCGGGAAGAGGTGCGCTGTGTGCTGGTGGCTGCGTCTTGAAAAAGCGGTGAGGTTTGCCATAGAGAACGGTTTTGAGGCGTTCACTACGACGCTTCTCGGAAGCCCGTATCAGGACCATGCTGTTTTAAAAAATATTTGCGAAGATATCGCATCAAAGAGCGGGCTCAAATTTTATTACGAAGATTTCCGTACAGGTTTTAAGGCGGGGCGCGACGAGGCAAAGAGAAGAGGTTATTACCTCCAGAATTACTGCGGCTGCATATTTTCTGAGAAGGAGAGACTGGAGAAAAAGAAGAAAAATGTTTGAGACAAAAGCATCGGATAAGATGAAGAAGGCATCTTTTTTAATAGTGACCGCGCTTTTTCTTTTTGCTGCCGGGCATACCGTAGGAGTGTTTGCCGACAACGCGGCAGATATCGTTGTCAGAGTATTGATCATGGATGACAAAGATTCTGTTACTACAAAAAAAGGGCGAGACGGGAACACTTATCTGAATGGCCGGAGATTCAGGGGGAAGGTCGATGTAGTAAAAAAAAATAACGGCAAGGTGATGGTGATAAATAGCCTTGGCCTCGACGAATATCTTTACGGGGTCCTCTATCACGAAGTATCCCACCGCTGGCCGATGGAAGCGCTGAAGGCTCAGGCGATCGCCGCGCGGACGTTCGCGCTTTATCAGATAAGGCAGAGCAGATCCCAGCCCTACGACCTGAGGAACGACATCTATTCCCAGGTATACGGCGGAAGGGAATCTGAAAAATGGGCTACCACGATAGCCGTCAACCGGACGAAGGGGCAGGTCCTTACTTACAAGGGTGATATCTTTCCCGCGTATTACCATGCTACCTGCGCCGGCCATACCGAGGATGCCTCTAACCTCTGGAACGTAGACTTGGCGCCGCTAAAAGGGGTTGAATGCAATTTCTGCTCAGAATCACCCCACTACAGATGGACGAAGAATATGCCGCTATCGACGCTTGAAGACGCGTTGGACAAAAACGGTTATAAGATAGGGAACATCTCCAGCGTCGCAGTCCTGACAAAGAACAGGTCCGGCAGGGCGGATAAGATAGAGATAAAAGACGATACCGGCAGATCGGTCATCTTGACCGGAAAAGATTTCAGGCAGTTCCTGGGGCCAAATGACATCAGGAGTACGAAGTTTAACATGGTGGTGCGCGGTCCTGTGCTTACGATAGATGGCGTAGGGTGGGGCCATGGCGTCGGGATGTGCCAGTGGGGCGCATACGGGATGTCGCGGACGGGCATGAAGGCCGATGAGATACTCGAGCACTACTACCCCGGCACGGAAATCTCTACGATAGACAAAATAAAGTTGTAAAATTTTTCATCCCGTGACGGCGGTAACTTTTGGTACGCCGCCTTTAAGCGGACGCAAATCGCATTAGGCATGCGATTTGCTCGGTAAAATTTCGATGGCCGCTCAACCTGGCAGTTCTTAAAGCCCTTGACCAGTTTTCGCGTCCTTACTAGACCGCCATAAGGTATCGAAATTTTAAACGCCGCTTTAAGGCGGCGCACAAAAAGTTTCCGCCATCTGACAAGGAAGAAAAATTTTACGGAGTTTGACGGTAATTGTGAAGGATTTGTGAACGGCCTTTAAATTTTTTCGGTAAACCGTAGCGCACGGCGAAAAAATACAGGCCGTGAACAAA
>JAQURV010000055.1 GCA_029004355.1 Candidatus Omnitrophota bacterium | reverse complement strand
GTCTTTCTCTGGTCATAAAAATCGACGTCGTACTTCGCCTTATATTCCGCGTTTGTCATTATGGATATGACGCTGCCCTTGACTTCGCTGGCAAGGTTATTCATCGAGAGTGCTATCTCGAGAGCATCTCCTATGGTAACGTCGGTTATAATGAGGGTTATGTTCCCCGTTACGTTTTTGCTCGTCACGATATTGAGCGAGCCCTCCGCCGCCAGGAATTTCAGGAACTGGACTATATCCATCCCCCTTATGTCCAGGGATATCTTTTTGGCCAGGCCGGGAAAATTATAGTCGGAGAACGAGGGGCGACAGGTCAATTCGGTCGATTCCGCCGCCGATCGCGCGGAGACCTGGGGCAGGGCGCATAAAGTAAGCGCGATAAAGATCATGATGGATTTTTTTATCATGCCTCTTACGTTATAATTCAAAATTTTTGTCTCCCGAATTAAGGATGACTTTATTGCGCAATATCGTCTTAACTCTGGTGCCGGTAGTGCCTATAGCCTGGCCCTCTTTCACTACATAGAGCTTATTATCTTTTTCGCTGAATATCATCACTTTCGGAGCGTCGCTCCACGCGATACCCTGCAGTTTCAGCTCACCGCCTAAAGTCTTTTCACCGGCCGTCAGCGACGTATCGCCGGCCGCCGGGCCGGGCTGGACCACGCGGAATATATCCCTCTGCCGCGCGGCCTGCGTATAATAGTTGATCGGGTGAAGCTCTTCGGCTTCTTTGTTCACGCTCGGTAAATAACTCTGCGCCTTCGCGGTCGCAGTGACGATCCTCGCAAGATTAGGATAACTCGCAAAAGCATAGTATATGGTGAAAAATACGAGCACGATGACCATGATAAACAGGATGCTGTTGATGGTAAATAATTGTATGTCATGTATTTTCCACTTTACCGGGAGTTTTACCTTCCCGGCGACCAGGCCGGCGATCTTCCCGGTTTGCGCGATCAACGCTTCTTTCCATGCAAGAAGTTTCCGGATGAACCCGTCGTACCATCCATCCTTCTTTTTCTTCAACTCGGGATCTTCGCCCTTACCTTTAAGCGAAGACTTCTTCTCCTGCTGTATGATCTTGAAGAGCTTCTCTTCCGGTAAAATATTTTCAGCCATACTGGGCCTGGAACGGTTTCATTTCTTTCCTGATCAATTCTTTAACGACGTCGCCGTTCACGACTTCTTTGTTATGCATAACAAGGTACTCAAGCGCGTCATGGCATACCATGGCTATCCGCCTGGGATAACCTTGCGTATATTCGCAGATCATGCTTATGGCGCCGTCGGTAAATAAAGGGTACTTGGATACATAACCCGCCTGCCGGAGACGGAATTCGATGAGCTCCTTGACCTCGTCTTCGTCCAGGGGGTTGAGCATATACTTCAAGGCTATCCTGTCCCACAGATTTTTGATGCCGCTCAGGCGCGGTAAAAGCTCCATCTGCCCCATCAGGATAAGCTGCAGTATCTTGTATTCGTTCGTCTCGTAATTCAGGATGGTACGGAGTATCTCTATGCACGGGTCCGTGAGTTTCTGAGATTCGTCTATCAGGAGGACTATGGTCTTGTTGCCCTCGACGCATTCCTCGAAAAGGTACTTCTCGATAGCCTTAAGATAATCGAGGATAGTGGGCATGCTCCCGTCCGACGTGCTGACGAATATATGGAAGCGCTCGGCCAGATCCGCAAGGAATTGCTTTTCGGATTCATAGATCGGATTGAGTATCATGGTCATGAGAAGCCCCGATTCCGACAATAGAAGCTGCGAAAGCTTCCTCGACAGCGTCGTCTTCCCTGTGCCGACATCGCCGAGGACCAGGCTTAAGCCCCGCCTCAGCTCGATGGCGACACGCAGCCTGTAGAGGGCCGATTTGTGTTCTTTAGACTGGTAGAAGAACTCGGGATCCGGGCTCGTAGAGAACGGCTCGGTCTCCAGTCCTAATATCTTATAATAGCTCATAATTTCTCTCTTATGTTACTTCGTTATCCAGCCTCTTCCTGATAAGCTGCAGAGGGTACCCTTCCGCTATGAGGGTCGATATCGTCTTTAGCTTATATACGACGTCGGCTTCGTTATACAGCCGCTTATTCTTATTCTTCATGACTACTTTGAGAAGACCCAGATTAGTATAGTGGTTTATCGTGTAGGGAGTGATGTTGAATCTCTTGGAGATCTCTTTTATATTGATAAGATTTGTGTGCATTTTATAGTTTTTATAGTATCTACTGTAAGTAGTCTACAAACTCTAAGTATTTTACAACTAGCACTTATTCTAAGTATAGCATGAAATTATGTTTTGTCAAGTTGGGGGGCCTTGCGGATACTCTCTATTGAACTACGCAGTTCGCCTATCTCGTGTTCCAGGCTGCGTATCCTGTTCTCTGCCTTCTGAAGACGCGTATCCATCTCCTTGAACCTTCGCGCGGAGTACGCATCCTCCTCTTCCATCTTTATCTGCGCGCCTTCTTTGTAAAACTTCGTCCCTTCCGGCACAAGCATATTCAGGCCGCCTATCTTTTTAATCTCATACCCCTGACGCATACCGGCACGGGTATCGTTCCGTACCTTCTCGGCTTCCTTCTCTTTATTAGCCTGCTCTTCTATGGTCAGTCCCTGGGTCCCGGATCCGGTATCATCATATTGAGCGTAGGCGGTCTGCTGAAAAGAGAGTAGGATTGTTACCAAAATAGTCGGGAGGTATCTCTTCGGCATATTTTTCCTTTCACATTTTATTATCCACCAGTACGGTAAGCGCGACCGGGGCCAATGCGCCGGTATCGGTATACCTGACAATGACATAATCCAGGTGATTCACGTCCAGGAAACTTATTACGCTATTGCCCTTTACGATCTTTGTCGATGACAAGACGCGGAAAGTGGTCGTGTGATAGCTCAAGCCGTTATCCCATCCGAACCACCTTATGACGAAGGTGCCGCCGACGGTATCGGCTTCGACGACCTCCCCTCCCATCATCTTTACCTTACCCTCGTCTATTATCTCCTGGGAATACGCGCAGGCGGAGATAAAAAAGATGGCTGCCGTTATGCAAAAAACGGCTCTTCGCGCCTTCACCCGCATCTAACCCCCGCGTTTAGTCTTCCGGAAATTCCACGCGTACGGGATCACCTTGATATATCCCATACCCACTTTGAATAATTTGAATTTCGATTTGCCCTGGCCTTCTTCCCTGCCGATCCACGATGCCGGGACCTCACAGACCTTGTACCCGGAGAGTATGGGCAGCATGCCCGTCTCCGCGTTTATCGCGAAGTCGTCGCTATGCCAGGGCATCTTTTCGACTATCTCCCGCTTGTAGATCTTGAAATTGTTGGATAGGTCTTTCTGTTTTATGCCGAACAGGAGACGGACCACGCAATGAAAAGCCCGGTTCATCATCTTTTTAGTGAGCGGATATCCTGTGATGCGGCTGCCTTCTATAAAGCGCGAGCCTATTACCCCGTCGCAATCACCGCGCTCCATCCTCGCTATCATGCGGCCTATATCATCCATATTCTCAACGAAGTCGCTGTCCATGGTGAGCACATACGCGGCCTTCGGATCCACGCTCTTAAATCCGGTCTTTATGGCCCGCCCTACACCGCAGGGCGGAGAGCGCCTGATGAGCCTGACCTTCGGTTCGCGTTTCATGCGCGACTGCACGATCTCGGCAGTCTTGTCGGTAGATACATCGTCGACAATGACAAGCTCGAGGATCTTTTCGCGGTAGTTGGCAAGCAGATCATCGACGACCCTTCCTATCACTTCTTCCTCGTTGTGCGCGATCGTAACTATCGAAAGTTCTTCTCTCATATCCCGATCCTCTGGCGTTTCAGTATTATGACCGCGGCCGAACCCCAGAAGAAGACGGTCCCCCAGAACATGACCGAGATATCATTCAGCGGCCCGATGGCGATCGAATAACTCGTGACGAGAAGGACCGCGACGGCGATCTTTAAGGATCGCTTCTCGGCCGGCGAGACATCCGGATAGCTCATATAGTTCAACGCCGCGAAATACAGGACGAACAGATACGCCCATGTGTACCAGATGCAGTAAGACGGCATAATGAGCGAAAGCGGCAAAAATACCGCGTATGAAAGCCCGAGAAGCCCGGGTTTCATCTTTTTCCAGACCGTAAGTAACGATATCGCAAGGATCGTTGTCGAGCAGATCCTTATCAGGGCATGGATGGCCTCCGGCGAAAGGATGTATCTGTATGGCGTGGACCGGCCGACTATAAACATCCTCGCGATCGCGCTCGGCAGGGACTGACTGCTCGGCCTGAGTTCCATATACGTGGTGTAGGACGTCGTCATGGCGAATGGTTTCAGGCACCGCATGTACCAATCTTTAAGAAGGAAATTATTGTATCCGGCGCCCCATATGAGCGACGGAATGAATACGAATATCAGAAGGACGCCGAGGATAAAGTTGACTATATACCGGCCCCGCGACCGGAAGATAAAATAGAAGGCGAAGAAGGCCAAAGGTATGTAGATCGTCATGGCAATGCTTAAGAATACGGCGGAGAGGAATTGCCTGTTCTTTTCGAAGAGATATATCGCAAATAACAGGAAGGCGAGCGCGATCAATTTATTCTGGCTGTTCGAAATTTCATATCCGATCAAAGGCAGGGCAAGGAATATGCTTATCCTCAGGTTACGCCTGGCCGTTTCGGCCGACACCGCGGGTATCAGCCGCATCAGGATCAGGACGCTCGCCGCCATCGCAAGTATCTCCGCCACGTACCAGCAGAAGACGGACGGCAGCATGTGCTCGAATTGGTACGGGCCGACAACCTTGCTCGTCAACAGGAACGGCGCCTGCAGGAGCGTGAAAGCGGGCGCATAGCGGAAGATCGGGCGGTTTGCGTCGGTGGGATTATCATACGGTGACTGCCTCTGGAGCATCTGCGTTACCCCATAGAGTCCTACCTTAAGGTCCTTGCCTTCCCTCACGACGGTAACGACGGCCATAACTACAATAAGAATGA
The DNA here is from genome assembly GCA_029004355.1 of Candidatus Omnitrophota bacterium. GTDB lineage: Bacteria > Omnitrophota > Gorgyraeia > 2-01-FULL-45-10 > 2-01-FULL-45-10 > FEN-1322. The sequence continues at coordinate 4,279 of JAQURV010000055.1, read as the reverse complement.
TCATGATGGCGAGAAAGCCCTTATCGGATAACATGGATTCCCATATCTTTTTAAGGCTCAAAGCGTCCTCCCCTTCTTCTCAAAATTTATCCGCACAGGAATACCTTCGAAATCGCGCAAGGTCCGTATAAAATTTTCGCAATATCTTTTCAGGTTCGCGTTCAGGGCCTTGGTATTTTTAACCCCGAAAATGAAACGGGGCGGAAATATCCCTTCCTGCTTCAAATATTCGAAATGCGTCCTCCGGTTCCTTACTTCGGGCGAATCGTTCAGCGCGCCCAGCATATCCTTGAGCTCTTCCGGGCCGAACATCTTCCCCGTCTTTTCGTAAAGCGGCCGGATGAGATCGAGGGAGGATAGGATATTGGTCTTCGTCTTGCACGACGTAAAGATAACGGGAAAGTTCTTGATGGCGGCCATCCTGGAAATGAGCATCTCTTTATACTTCGATTTCTCGACGGTCTTCACCAGGTCCCACTTATTGACCGCCACTACGACGGCCCTGCCCTCTTTTACGCAAAACTCCAGTATGCGCTCATCATCCTCCCGCAGGCCGTCCATACCGTCTATGATCACTATAGCCACGTCTGCGCGCTTTATCGCTTCTTTCGAACGGACACTTCCATAAAAGTCCGCGGCCGTATCCAGCTTCATATTATGCCGCATGCCGGCGGTATCTATCAATCTGTATAAGGCGCCCTTATAGTCAAGATCCGTATCTATCGCGTCACGGGTAGTGCCGGCGACAGGATGGACGATCGAGCGCTCTTCATTCAGGAGGGCGTTAAGATATGATGATTTTCCCACGTTGGGCCGGCCGACGATCGCGACTTTGATAGGCTTGAGCCCTCCGGAGACGCCGGACTCTTCCATGCTCTTTAAGACATCGTCGAGTAACTTTTCGATGCCTATGCCGTTCAGGGCCGAGACAGAGTATGGCTCGCCAAGCCCCAGTTCAAAGAACGCAAGCGCCTTTGCGTGCTGGGACCTGTCATCGACCTTATTCACTATCAGGTATATTTTTTTGGAAGTTTTTCTGAGCCTGGAGGCAAGTTCCGCGTCCTGGTGGGAAAGGCCGAAAGACCCGTCCGTAACGAAGAATATTATATCCGCTTCTTTTATGGCCTGATCGAGCTGTTTTAAAATAAGAGGCGTTATCTCATTGTGCGATTTCGAGGTTTCGAAACCGCCGGTGTCTATGAGCGTAAAGCGCTTTTTCTTCCGTTTTATCTCGGCATACAGCCTGTCGCGCGTGGTGCCGCTCGCGGACTCCACGATCGCCGACCGCGTGCCTATGATCCTGTTAAACAGGGATGATTTCCCTACGTTGGGCCGGCCGACGATCGCTATCTTAGGTAACGCAGTATCCGTCATGCGGCTTATTATAGCATAAAAGGCGCAAAAACAACAACGCGTCCTGCTTTAAAAACAGGACGCGAAGTATTAAATTGCAGGGCAAATTAAAATTATCTTTTTAGCAGCTGCACTTTTTTGATTTCACGATACGTTCAGCTTCCAGCCAGTTCTCTACATCGCGTCCCGGCTTACGGCCGCTCTTTTCGTAGATCTCCTGGGCTTTCTTTCTGATCGCTTCGGTAAGCTGCTCCGGCGTACACGTTGACGTCGATGTCGTCTTTTTATTCATTCTGAATGTTGCCATTATATTCACCCCCTTTGATTTTCTATATTATGCCACAAATCACGATATTTTTAAAGCTTTAAAAATATTAGGCCTGTCAAAAACATATGACAGCAAATAGAAGACCAGGACAAGGACCAGAAGCGCTTTTATCCCCATAACGAAAGAGAGGGATTCCAAAAGTCCTCCCACGCACGCGCCCATAAGGTTAGACCCCAGCGCTATATTCTTATGCGGGTATTTCCTGAAGGAATATATGAATATAAGGCCCGCGAAGAATATGGGGATATTCATGAAGACCGCGATAATAGAGCCCTTAAAGAACGAAGTGTAGACATTAAAGGTGCTCAGCGATATAAAATATAGTATCACGATGGAGGCGGCTAATAGCGCGTAAACAAAGATCATCCTCTTGACCTTGAAATAGTAGGCATAGAGGTTCGAAAGTAATATAAGAGCCATGATAGCGGTGAACATGTAGGCGTTCACCAGCCATGTAGAACCGAAGAGAAGCGACGCCTTGCTGATATTCTGGAATTCGAGCAGCATGAACGCCGCGCCTAAGAAGAAAAAGTGAAAGTTCAGGGTCTTGCCTTCCGTAAATAAAGTCTTTCCGGCGACGGTAAAAAGTATCAGGAGGCTTATGATTATACAGAGATGCGTGCTTGGTATGGATCTATCTTTTAAATAAAGATACGGCCAATCATCCGTCGTCAGCGCGACTTTATCCTTATTTAAAGCGACCGGATGATCCGTTATATAATTTTTTAGCTGAAGATTGTCTTCGATAGTTTGCCTTAGCTTCTCCATATTATTGCTTACGACGTACATGATCCATCCTCTGTTATACACATCCGTTCCGTAAGGGCTTATTTCAAAATATAACGGCTCCGTGTTGAATGTTTCCCTGATAAGGCCGCGTAACCTGCTGTCTATCCATGGCCTCGTAGACGCGAAGGCGACCGTCATCACGCCGTCTTTCTTAAGAAGGTCCCTTGCTTCCTTAAAACTTTCGGTCGTGTACATATAATGGTCGAGGCGCACATTATTATAATTTGAAGCAAAGGTATGCGAGTCCAGCAGCCCGAAACTTATGACATCATATTTACGGCCGGTCTTTTTGAAGAAGGACCGGGCATCGTCTATATAAGTGTTCACCCTCTTATTACTATATGGTTTTTCGGGATGTACCATCAATCCTATGTTGTATATGCCGGGATCTATTTCGACTGCGTCTATGCTATTTATGCCGCGCCTCAGCGCCCCGGCAACGTCGTTGCCTCCGCCGGAGCCTACGATAAGGACGTCCTGCGGGTCCTTGTTGAGCAGATAAGGTATCTCGTATTGGCTCAACATGGGGTTTTTATCGGACCTGGGTTCGAATAATCCCGGCGCAGACCTGATGAACTCCGGACTTATATCGAGGATCTCCATATAGTTGGCGTTATTGACATTTACCGTATATCCCAAAAATACATTCCCGGCGTATATCTTATTGACGTCGAGTTTTTGATACGGGGACCACGAAGTGAATTGAGCCTTATTCACAGGCATCGATACTACTATCAATAAAAAGATGAGCATGGCCAGGAAGAAGCATATATTCTTAAGGTTCTTTTTCATGAAGTAGATCACAAAGAAACTTGAGAGGACCAGCCACGTAACAGGCGTGGTATAACTGAACGAGAGCAAGCCGAATATCCATATGCCGAGGAGATTACCCAGGATATTTACCGAATAAGCGGCTATGATATTGGTGGATGCTGAGAATAACTTGCCCAGGAGCTGCCCGATCGGGAAAAATATTGCCGTTATGGCGCTGAACATGAACAAGGTAAGTATTATACCGTTCACGGCCGGAAGGATGCCGGCGTCTAAAGATTGAGACCAGATCGCCGAATCATAGAAGACGCTTAAGAGGTCGGTTATTTTTATGAATGGGACGGATTTTACGGCAAGCGCGGTAACGGCCAACACCAGGAAGCTGAAGAGGACGTTTATTTTTTTATTGGAGAAATAGGCCCCGGCCCCGATGCCGATAAAACAGGCCAGGAGCACGAGGTTGCTGGCATACGCGAAGATCCTTATTTCCGTGGAGATCCATCGTATAAGAAAAAGTTCCAGGAAGAGCATCCATATGCTCAGTATAAAGATCTTGACGTTCACGCCTTTGGAAAAACTACGCAATGAATACCTCGCGGGGCGGAAAATTTGGTGAGCCTCCCGAGACTCGAACTCGGCACGCCCACATTAAAAGTGTGGTGCTCTACCAGATGAGCTAGAGGCCCAAATTTTTGAAAAAAGTACTTTAACCGGCGATCTCTTTTTCTTTAGCCGCCAGCATGTTATCTATATCTTTGATAAATTTATCGGTGAGCTTCTGGATATCGTCCTGGGTCTTGAACTTCTCGTCTTCGGTTATGACCTTATCCTTCTCCGACTTTCTGACCGTCTCGACCGCCGCGTGGCGCGCCGTCCTTATCGAGACGTGGCCATCCTCGGCTATCTTCTTTAATACCTTGTCGAGCTCCGACCTGCGTTCCTGAGTAAGCGGCGGGATGCTGAGCCTTATCACCTTGCCGTCGTTCGTCGGGGTTATGCCTATATCCGATTTTAAAATAGCTTTTTCGATCTCCGGCA
>JAQURV010000054.1 GCA_029004355.1 Candidatus Omnitrophota bacterium | reverse complement strand
CGAAATTCGGTATCTCGGGCTCTTCATGTATCTTCGTTCCTATACCGTGGCCCACCAGCGCACGCACGACACTGAACCCGTTCGCTTCGACATATTGCTGTATCTCGTGCGATATATCCGTAAGGCGGTTGCCGCCTTGAGCCTTTTCGATGCCTATATAAAGAGCTTTACGCGTCACTTCCATCAATTTAGCGGCGGTATCGCCTATCTCTCCGATCCCGACCGTTATCGCAGCGTCCGCGTAATAGTCGCGGAATTTCACTCCTACATCTATCGAAAGCAGGTCGCCGGTTTTCAGCTTCCTGTCCGACGGTATCCCGTGTACGACCGTCTCGTTGACCGACGCGCAAATATTCCCCGGGAATCCTTTATAACCCTTGAAAGCCGGATAGCCGTTGCGCTTTAAAATCTGGTCCCGCGCTATCGCGTCCAGCTCTCTTGTCTGGATACCGGCCTTCGCGCACTTCTTTAATTTTTCGAGGGTCGCGGCAAGTATCTTACCCGCCTGCCTTATCTCGGATATCTCGTCTTTGGACCTCAGTATGATCATGCAAGCTTCGCTTCGGCGAAGATCTGCGAAAGAACCTTAAAAAGCTCACCAACCTGCAAATCACCCGAAACCTTCTTCAGGGTGCCCTTCTTCATATAATAATCGACGAGCGGTTTCGTCTGCTCCTCGTAGACTTTCAGACGATTCAATACCGTTGCCTCATTATCATCCGGCCTCTGGTAGAGCGGCCCGCCGCACTTATCGCAAACGCCCTCTTTCCTGGGAGGCATATTCTTTGCGTGATAATTAAATCCGCAGTTCTTGCACACCCTGCGGCCGGTCAGTCTCTCGATGGCCACCTTGGTCGAAGTCTGAAAATATATGACGAGATCGATGCCGGAGAGCATCTTCGCAAGCGCTTCATCCAGACCAACGGCCTGCTTCACGGTCCTGGGAAACCCGTCCAGGATAAAACCTTTCTTGGTGTCGGGGTTCTTCAGTCTTTCAGCGACGATCCCGATAACGACCTCATCGGGCACGAGTTCGCCCTTATCCATATACGACTTTGCCTTGAGTCCCAGGGGAAGGCCCGCCTTAACGGACTCTCTTAATATATCCCCCGTAGAGATATGCGGGATACCGTAACTCTTTGACAACTCAACGCTCTGCGTCCCTTTTCCCGCCCCCGGAGGTCCCAGTAAAATTAATTTCATCGGATTTTAAGTCCCCTATGACATACGGGCTTTTAATTTGCCCTTTTTCATGAAACCTTCGTAATGGCGCATCAAGAGATGCGACTCTATCTGCTTCATCGTATCGAGCATGACACCGACGATGATCAGTAACCCTGTCCCGCCGAAGAAGCTCGCCACAAGATATGGTATCTTAAGCGCCCCCGAAATTATGCTCGGAAAGACCGCGATAAGCGCCAGGAATATCGCGCCGGGAAACGTGATACGCGTCATTATAAAATCGAGGTACTCGGCCGTCTGCCGCCCGGGGCGTATGCCCGGCACAAATCCGCCGTATTTCTTCATGTTGTCCGAAATATCGATTGGGTTAAAAGTGATCGCCGTATAAAAATAAGCGAAGAATATGATGAGGATCGCATATACTGAATTATACAGCCACTCGCCCCGCGTCAATGCCTGCGCAAAGCTTTGAAACCCCTTATGCGGTATGAACCCCGCGATGGTCGCCGGAAAGAGAATGATACTCTGCGCGAATATGATGGGTATTACACCGGCCTGGTTGACTCGCAGCGGCAAGAACGTCGCCTGCCCGCCGTAGACCTTTCTACCCACTACCCGCTTTGCATATTGGACAGGGATCTTACGCTGTCCCTGCGTCACGACTATTACGGCAACGACTACACCCACCAACATAACGACCATCAGTATGAGCGTAAACGGGTCGAGCTGAGCCTTCTCGGGCGCGAACGGCGAGAATAATGCCCACAACTGGTAGAGTGCCGTCGGTATCCTGGAAACTATACCGGCTGTGATTATAAGGGACATACCGTTCCCTATCCCGTACTCCTGGATCTGCTCGCCCAGCCACATTATGAATGCCGTGCCGCTCGTAAGTGTAATGACCGTCAGTATCCTGAACGACCAGCCCGGGAACTGCACGATCTGCAGCCCCTGGAACCTGGCAGGATTCTCTAACCACATCGCTATAAAGAACGACTGTATTACGGACAGAACTATTGTGCCGTAACGCGTATATTGGACTATCTTCTTGTGCCCCGCCTCGCCTTCCTTGGCCAGTTTCTCGAGCGCGGGTATTACCGCCGTCAATAGCTGGATTATGATCGACGCTGATATGTAGGGCATGATCCCCAGAGCGAATATCGTGAGCCGCGATATGGCGCCGCCGGAAAACATATTCATGATCCCGAAGAGCGCTCCGCCCTGCGACTGCGCCAGATTGGCGAAGAACTGCGCCAGCTTCGCGCCGTCGATACCGGGCGTAGGGATATAGGTGCCTATCCTGTAAACAGCTATCAGCGCCAGCGTGAAGAATATCTTCTTCCGCAGGTCCGGTATCTTTACGATATTTGCGAACGCCTGTAGCATAGGTTATTTCGCCAGATACTCCGCTTTCGAACCGGCGGCTTCCAGCGCCTTCTTCGCGCTGTCCGAGAACTTGTCGGCCTTGACCGTCAAAACTTTCGCGATCTTGCCCGTCCCCAGGATCTTTACCGGTTCGTTCGTACTTCCGATCAGGCCCGCCTTTTTGAATTCAGCCGGCCCGACGGTGGAATTATTATCGAATCTGTTCAGGGATTCTATATTGATCACCTGATAACCGCTTTTAAAGAGCGCGTTAAACCCTCTCTTGGGTATACGCCGTATAAGAGGCATCTGCCCGCCTTCAAACCCAGGTCTCGTCGTCCTGCCTGAGCGCTTCAGGGCGCCTTTTCGTCCGCGGCAAGAAGTCTTGCCATGACCGGATCCGGAGCCGCGTCCGCGTCTCTTAGTCTTTCTATTCGCGCCTTTTGGCAGCGGTATCTCGTTTAGTTTCATATTCTCTTTCTTTCCAGTCTCAGGTGTTTCAATCCGTCAACGGCCGCTTTCACGACATTGAGCGCCGAATCGGAACCCAGGCTCTTGGTCAAAATATCTTTTATGCCGCCCGCTTCGCAGATCGCCCGGACCGCACCGCCGGCTATTACACCGGTTCCTTCAACTGCGGGCTTTAGCAGTACCCTTGCCGCTTTATAATGGCCTATTATCTCGTGAGGTATGGACGTCCCTTTGAGCGGTATCTTAAAGAAATTTTTCTTCGCGTCGTTTAAACCCTTCCTTATCGAATCAGCGACTTCGTTCCCTTTACCGAAACCGATACCCACGCTGCCCTTTGCGTCGCCTGCGACTACGAGCGCGTTAAAAGAAAACCTGCGGCCGCCTTTTACGACTTTGGCGACCCTCTTTATGGCAACGACTTTTTCGACCAGGCCGTCTTCGTCCGACCCCCTGGACTGGCCGCGCCTGCCGCCGTCTCTTTGCGACCTTCCGCCGCGTGGCTTCCTGGACCTTCCCTGAGGCTGCTGTTGAGGAGCCGCTTCCGGTGCTGCGGCCACCGGGCCTTGCGCTGCCGGGGGTGTACCACCCGCCGCGGCCGGATTCTGGGGCGGAACAGCCTCTTCCTTTTTTTCCTTATTATCGTTCTCTGTGTTTTGCAATTTTACCTGACTCCTCTTTGGTTAAAGTGTCTAAAATTTCAATCCGCCTTTACGCAACGCATCCGCAAGCGTCTTTACCTTACCGTGATAAACGTAGCCCGAACGATCGAATACGATAGAGGTAATGCCCTTCTCCTTACATAGATCGGCAACTGCGATCCCTAGAAGCGCGGCTCCCTTGAGGTTGCCCCCGTCTTTCTTGATCTTATCTTTAAGGCTCGGGGAACTGGTTGAAAGTGCCGCGAGCGTGCACCCTGTCATATCGTCAACCAGCTGAACATAGGTATTTTTCAGACTCCGATATACGCTCAGTCTCGGCCTTTGGCTTGTCCCGGAAACCTTCTTCCGGATTATCTTATGCCTCTTTGTCCTGCCTTCTATCTTTATCCATTTTTTCATATGTCCACCTTGTTACGCTCCGCCCGGACCGCCGGCTCCGGCAACAGCCTTACCAGCCTTGCGCCTTACATGCTCACCGACATATTTTATACCTTTTCCCTTGTAGGGCTCCGGTCTGTAAAAATCTCTTATCTCTGCGGCGACCTCTCCCACCTTAGCCTTATCGATGCCCTTAATTGTGACAAGATTAGGTTTAGGCGTTTCGACCGTTATTCCGTCCGGTATAGCGTAGTTAATGGGGTGCGAATAACTCAGCTGCAGGTTCAAAACTTTTCCCTGCATCGCCGCTTTGAAGCCGACGCCTGTTATCTCAAGCTCTTTCTTATATCCTTCCGTGACCCCGATGATCATGTTATTGACAAGGCTCCGTATGAGTCCGTGTGTTGCCTTATCCTGTTTGGCGTCAGAGGGCCTGGTTATCGTAATGGCCTTATCTTTTACTTCGACCTTAAAGCCGGTCTTAAAAGAATAACTCAATTTGCCTTTCGGCCCTTCGACGGTGATCGTGTTCGCGCTCACCGCAGCTTTTACGCCGCCGGGTATTGCAACTGGTTTCTTGCCTATGCGTGACATTGCGTTCCTCTTCTTACCAGGCAGAACAGATAACTTCGCCGCCCATCTTTCCTTCGCGCGCCTCGTTATCCGTCATCAGACCTTTTGAGGTAGAGATCACCGCGACGCCTAACCCGCCATACACTTTGGGCAGTTCGTCGGATTTTTTATAGACCCTCAGGCCCGGCCTTGATATACGTTTTATGCCCAACATTGCGGGCGTACCGTCTTTGTCGTATTTTAAATAGGTCCTCAAGATCCCCTGCTTCGTATCTTTGATCAGCTTATAGTTATCTATGAAGCCTTCTCTCTTCAGGATCTTCAATATTTCCTCGATCAGTTTAGAATTTTTGAGCTCGGCGACTTCTTTTTTAGCATTGCTCGCGTTCCTCAAAATCGTCAGCGCGTCTGCTACAGGATCCATAACCGCCATCTATCTATTCCTTTCTTCTTTCTTAAGTGCTTACCAACTTGATTTTACGACACCGGGGATCTCGCCTCTTGACGCAAGCTCCCTGAAACATATCCTGCAGAGCTGAAATCTCCTGATGAAACCTCTCGGCCGGCCGCATAATTTACAACGGTTATACTTCCGGGCTTTAAACTTCGGTTTCCGTCCCTGTTTTACTATAAGCGATGTTTTCGCCATATCCTTTTAAGCCTTCCTCTATTTTTTCGCGAACGGCATACCCATGAGCCGCAAAAGTTCATACGCCTCATCCCTGGTCTTCGCCGTCGTACATATTATAATATCCATGCCATGGACCTTCATCACCTTGTCCACATCTATCTCGGGAAATATCAGCTGCTCGTCCAGGCCGAAAGCGTAATTGCCGCCTCTGTCGAACGATGCTGGCGAGAGCCCTCTAAAATCCCTGATCCTGGGTATGGCAACCGATATCATCCTGTCGAGGAATTCGTACATCCTCGCGCGCCTCAACGTGACCTTGCACCCCACGGCCGAGCCTCTCCTGATCTTAAAATTGGCTATCGCCTTCTTCGATTTTGTTATAATAGGTTTTTGACCGGCGATCATGGCGATCTCGCTTGCGGCAGTCTCGAGAAGCTTGATATCCTGAACGGCCTCACCAAGCCCTATATTTATAACGATCTTCGATAATTTCGGGACCTCCATCATGTTCTTATAGCCGAATACCTTCATCATCTCCGGGGCGATCTCCGTTCTATATCTCTCCAGCAATCTTGGCGTGATCATCTCTATATTACCTCTTTGCATCTTTTACAGAACCTGGATTTCGTGCCGTCAGCCAGGACGTTTATGCCTACGCTGGCCGGCTTGCTGCACGTCTTACACATGAGCGTAATGTTGGAGAGCTGAATAGGGCTCTCTTTCTGCACTATACCGCCCTGCTGGTTCTCTTTTGACTTCCTCATATGTTTCTTAACGTAATTTATTCCTTCCACAAATGCCTTGCCGGCTTTGGCATTGACCTGGAAGACCTTGCCTGTCTTGCCTTTATCCTTACCGCTTAAAACATAAACTATGTCATTCTTTTTTATCTTGTTCACTTTTTCCTCACAATACTTCCGGCGCTAAAGATATTATCTTCATAAAATTCTTGTCGCGCAGTTCTCTTGCGACCGGCCCGAATATCCTGGTCCCTCTCGGGTTCATCTGGTCGTCTATTATAACGACCGCGTTCCTGTCGAATTTAAGGCGTGTGCCATCCGGCCTTGTTATCGGAAATGCGGCCCTGACGATAACCCCCTTAACAACCTCATGGTCCTTCACGATGGCATCCGGAGTCGCTTCCTTTATGTTGCAGGTGATGATATCGCCTATGTCGGCGTATTTCCGGTTCTGCCTGCCCAGCACGCCTATCATAGACGCGCGCCTCGCGCCTGTGTTATCCGCAACATCCAAAATAGTACGCATCCTTATCATTTCTTAACCTCTTCATCGGCGGCTGCGGCCGCGCGCTTTACAACCTCTATCAGCCTCCACCTCTTGGTCTTTGATAGCGGCCTAGTCTCCTGTATCCTTACCACATCTCCGACCTTCGCGGCATTAGCCTCATCATGCGCCTTAAACTTCGTGGCCTTGCCTACGTTCCTATCGTAGACGGGGTGATGCATAACCCTTTCGATCTGCACGGTTATGGTCTTATCCATCTTGTCGCTTACTACAACGCCTATCTTCTCTTTTCTATTAGACCTTGGATTACTTTGCATTAGCCTTCTCCCTTATGACAGTCTCGCACCTCGCGACATCCTTCCTGATCTCGCTTATCTTGTGAGGCTTCTCGATCCTGCCGGCCTTTGCCTCGGTCCGCAGGTTATAGAGCTCTTTCTTCAGGCCCTCTATCTTCAGCCGTATCTCATTGGCCGTCATATTTCTCAATTCGTTCGCTTTGATCATTTTAGTGCATCGTCCTCGTTATAAACTTCGTCCTTAGAGGTATCTTGTGCGCGGCTATCCGCATGCAATCCCTTGCTATTTCCATAGGGACACCGTCCATCTCGAACAAGACCTTACCCTTCTTTATAACAGCCACCCAATGATCCGGCATGCCCTTACCTTTTCCCATCCTGGTTTCTGCCGGTTTCTTGGTAATGGGCTTATCCGGGAATATCCTTATCCAGACCTTGCCGCCGCCCTTGAGGTTTCGCATGAGCGCGACCCTTGCCGCCTCGATCTGCCTGTCTGTGAAATAAGCGTTCTCAAGCGCCTTAAGTCCGAATTCGCCGAAAGCGAGATTCGCGCCCCTGAAAGATGTGCCCAGGCGTCTTCCGCGCTGCGACTTCCTGAATTTTACCCTCTTTGGCATCATTCCCATATTATACCTCGCACCCTATTTCTTCTCTTCGACCGGTTCGTCTTTGACCTTATCGAGAACCTTGTCGCCCTTATATATCCAGACCTTGATCCCTATCAGGCCGTAGGTCGTATGCGCTTCCGTAAAACCGTAATCTACGTCCGCTCTGAGCGTCTGCGCCGGGACGGAACCCACGCGGTAACTTTCGCGTCTTGCTATTTCCGCGCCGCCGAGCCTGCCGGAGCATATGATCTTAACACCCTTGCCGCCATTGTCCAGCGCGGCCTGGACCGCCTTCTTCATCGCGCGTTTGTGCGGTATGCGCTTCTCGATCTGGAAGGCGATATTCTCCGATACAAGTTGCGCGTCCACGTTGGCGTTCTTGATATCTTTTATATCTATAACGACTTCTTTCCCTGTTATGGAATGAAGCTCTTCTTTCAGTTTCTCGATCTCAGAACCGCGGCGTCCTATTATGATACCGGGCCGCGCAGAGAATATCAGCACCCTTACCTTATCGCTCTGGCGCTCCACCTCTATCTTGGAAACAGCCGCCGTTGAGAGTGCTTTCTTTATAAATTTCCGGATCTTGACATCTTCCACGAGCATTCTCGGGAATTCGTCCTTTTTGGCGAACCACCGCGATTTCCAATCGTAGATATACCCGACCCGGAAGCCGTATGGATGTACTTTTTGGCCCATCTTATTCTTTACCCTTCTTGGTTGTGGCTTTCTTCCTGGCCGCGCCTTCAGGATGTTTGTCCTTGGCGGCCTCTTTCTTTGACAGCCCCTTTGCTTTCGGAGCTTCTTTGGTTGCCGGCGTCTTCTCGGCCTTCTCTTTTGCCGGTATACGATCGAGTTCTATAGTCACGTGGCTCGTTCGTTTCTTTATCAGGCTCGCCCTGCCCATTGATGCAGCCCTGAACCGCTTGAGCATCGGGCCTCCGTTAACGATGAAGTTAGATATGTAGAGGTCGGCCGTTTCCACGCCCTGCATCCGCTTTACATTATTCAGCGCGCTATTTATAAGGTCGATGCCGTATTTAGAGGCGTTCTTCTTTACGCCGGTCAATATCGCGATCGCCTCCTCGGGCCTCTTGCCCTTCACAAGCGGAACTATCAGGCGGAATTTTCTAGGTGTTATCCGTAAGTACCTTAATACTGCTCGCGTAACCATGTTTTAAGTCTTCTCCAATGAAACCTCTGTTGCTGCGCCATGTTTCCTGAACGTCCTGGTCGGCGCAAATTCCCCGACTTTGTGGCCGACCATGTTCTCGGTCACATAGACAGGGAGGAATTTCCTGCCATTATAGACCGATAATGTCAGGCCCACAAATTCCGGGGTGATCGTTGACCTCCTGGCCCATGTCTTGATAGGTTTCTTATCATTTGCCTGGACGGCCCTCTGCACCTTCATAAGGAGCTTTTCGTCGATAAATGGGCCCTTCTTCGTTGACCTCGACATGCTATTTTCTCCTCTTTATGATATATTTGTCCGAGTGTTTTTTCTTGCGCGTCTTCAAGCCCTTTGCGTACTGGCCCCACGGAGATCTCGGAAGACCGCCTGAAGCCTTGCCTTCTCCGCCGCCCATAGGATGGTCATGCGGGTTCTTGGCAACGGCCCTGGAATAAGGCCTGTATCCCATCCATCGGTTCCTACCCGCCTTACCTATCATTATGGTCTCGTGTTCGATGTTTCCGACCTGTCCTATCGTCGCCATGCATTCCTGATCGATCAATCTTATCTCGCCGCTCGGCAATTTAACCTGCGCGTAATTGCCCTCTTTAGCCATTATGATACAAGAGTTACCCGCGGAACGGGCTATCGTAGCGCCGCTGCCCCTCCTGAGCTCAACGTTGTGGATCGGTATGCCGGCAGGTATATTTGCCAGGGTCGTTAGATCGGA
>JAQURV010000053.1 GCA_029004355.1 Candidatus Omnitrophota bacterium | reverse complement strand
GGCTTAAAAAAAACAACCTGGCAAGAGCCTTGCGCCGGCCCGGCGTATCATACAAAGAAGTCTCCGGAGAAGACGCTAATAGCCTTTCTGCGGAAGAGGTCAGGTCGATCGAGACGGAGATAAAATACGAGGGGTATATCCGCAGGCAGGTGGGGGAGATAGCGCGCCTTGATAAGATAGAACGGATCAGGATACCCGACGGTATCGATTATAAAAACATAAACGGCATATCCGCCGAAATAAAAGAAAAGCTGGAAAAGATCAGGCCCGTTAATCTCGGCCAGGCATCCAGGATCTCGGGAGTGACGCCGGCGGCGGTGTCGATATTGATCGTCTACCTGGAAAAGACGCGAAGGAAACGCGAATGCAGCTCTACAATGACTACAACACATACCTCCGGTCGAAATACGGATGCAAGGTCTACAGGATAGGTCTCGACGCCGGGTTTTCCTGCCCGAACCGTGACGGGACGAAGGGGACCGGCGGTTGCATATACTGTAACGGCGAAGGTTCGCGGTCCGGTTACGCCAACCCTGACCACGATATCAGAAAACAACTTCTGGACCGTATCGACTATTTGAAGAAGGCCAAAGGCGCGTCTAAATTCATAGCCTACTTCCAGGCATTCACAAACACATACGCCTATCCCGCCGCGCTCAAGAAAATATACGACCGCATACTGGACATCGACGGGGTCGTAGGGCTCTCTATCGGCACCCGCCCGGACGCGATAGACGAGGACAAGCTCAAATTGATCGCTTCATACGCTAAGGATATTGAGGTATGGCTCGAACTCGGGATCCAGTCGATCCACAATAGAACGCTTGAAAGGATAAACAGGGCTCATACTTTCGAAGATTTTATCAAGGCCCTTGCGCTTGCTAAAAAATTCGATCTCCCGGTCTCGGCCCATGTGATCCTCGGCCTTCCCGGAGAGACAAAAGACGACATGCTTGAAACAGCCAAACGCTTAAGCGGATTAAAGATCGACGCCGTAAAGATACACCTTCTGCATATCCTGAAAGGCAGCCCCCTGGAGAGATCGTATAGCGAAGGGAAGGTCACGTTATTGACACAGGCCGAATACGTCGAGGTAGTATGCGATTTTCTGGAATATCTTTCGCCCGCCATTATCATACAAAGGCTGACCGGACAGGGAAGCAGGAGAGATCACATAGCGCCGGAGTGGGCGCTGGATAAGTTAGACACTATAGGCAGGATAACGGATACTTTAAAGAAGAGGGGAAGCCGGCAGGGGTTTAGATCTTAGTCCCGTTCTTGATCCGGGCGTTCTTCGGTATGATAACTATGCCGTCCCGTATGAAATAGTTCGCCCCGTCGCAATTCTTCACATTCTTAGAGTTCGTGATGATCACGTTCTTCCCGATCCTGGCGTTCTTGTCGACGATGGCTTTGTCGATAGACGTCCCGTCACCGATGCCCAGAGGCAATTCTTCCGCCTGACCGCCGTCCTCATAATAGTCCGCGCCCATCAATACCGTCCGCGAAATGGCGCAGCCTTTCCCGATGATGGAGCGCAGGCCCACCACCGAGTTCTTTATCTCCGCGTCATGTATGATCGATCCCTCGGTGACGAGCGAGTGCGAGATCTCTGAATCGAATATCCTTGCCGACGGCAAAAACCTCGGACGCGTGAATACGTACCCCTTATAAAAGAACGAGAACTGCGGTTTTGACGCGGCCATGCCCATATTGACCTCATAGAAACTGGAGATCGTTCCGACGTCCTTCCAATAACCGTTGAAGATATATCCGAACGCCCGCAGCCGTTTTATGGAATGGGGAATGACCTCTTTGCCGAAATCGGCCGCGTTACCCGCAAGCGCTTCTTTAAGGGCCCTGCAATTGAATATGTATACGCCCATAGACGCCAGGTATTGGTTCCCGCGGCTCTTGTAACCTTTTAGGTCGGAGCGGGATTTCGGCTTCTCCCTGAAACCCGATATCCTTCCTTGCCGGGACATCTTCAATATGCCGAACTCGCTCGTCTCTTTTTGCCCGACCGGTATCGTCGAAACGGTGACATCCGCTTTCTTTTCTCTGTGAAAATTGATAAGCCCCCTGTAGTCCATATCGTAAAGGTGGTCGCCCGAAAGTATGAGTATCTCTTCGTCGCCCTTCAGCTGCAGATGGAGGAGATTGCGCCTGACCGCGTCTGCCGTGCCCTGGAACCAGTTTGTGCTGTCGACGGTCTGTTCGGCCGCCAGTATCCGCACAAATGCCCTGGAAAAATAGTCGAAACGGTAAGTATTGTTGACGTGGTTATTCAGGGATTCCGAATTGAACTGCGTAAGGACGTAGATATCCTTTATCCCGGAGTGCAGGCAATTGCTGATCGGTATATCTATGAGGCGGTATTTGCCCCCTATCGGCACCGCCGGCTTCGAACGATACATAGTAAGAGGGAAGAGCCTCTTACCCTGTCCGCCGCCCAGAATTAACGCTATCGTCTTTTGCATAGTTTGGCCCCTTATATTTATCTTCAAGTATAGCACAAGAATAGTCAAAGACAAGCTTGACACGTACATTATTCAAACTTATAATGTAAAAAGCGGCAGGAATACTAAAAAGGGGGAGATATGCTGAAGCTTAAAGGTTTGCTGGTCGCGGTCTTTTTAATCTCTTTTATCGCTTGCGCGGTAAATGCGCGGGCCGAAGACAACAAATGGACGCGGCTCGTCGACGAGTCGGGAAAGGTCCTTGCGGAGGTCCAGGATATGCCGGACCAGGGTATCCCCGAAGACCTGCTCGCGAAATGCCAGGCCGTAGCGGTATTTCCGTCCACGATCTCCGCCGGTTTTGTTATCGGCGGTCAATATGGGCAGGGCATAATCATGGTGCGGGAAGAGAAAGGCGGCAAATGGTCGCCTCCGGCCATATTCACGATAGCCGGCGGAAGTTTAGGCTGGCAAATAGGCGGCCAGGCGACAGACATCGTCCTTCTTGTGATGAACCGCAGATCGGTCGATGGATTATTGCAGGGTAAGTTTAAGCTCGGCGCCGACGCATCGGTCTCGGCCGGACCCGTCGGCAGGAACGCCGCCGCCGCAACGGACGTCCAGCTGAAGGGCGGCATCCTCTCTTATTCAAGAAGCCGAGGACTCTTCCTCGGCATAAAACTTGAGGGCGCGGTAATAGCGGAACACTGGGATGGTAACGAAGAACTTTACGGGAACAGCCTGTCCGCCAGGGAGATACTGCTGGAGAACAAAGTGAAGATGCCCGAGTGCGCGGGGCGGATACTTAAAGTGTTGAGCAAATACCCATACAAAAAATAAATACAACGGGCGCCTGACATATGCACAAACTGCGGCTTCAGGTAAGGATAACTCTTCTCATCGCAGGATTGTCGTTTCTATTCATATCCGCCTTCACCTATATACAGCTGAACAACCACCTGGAAAGATTAAATTCCTATAATAAATATCGCGCGCGCGTAGGCACGATCATTGTAAAGACAACGCTCGAAATGCTATTGAAGGGCGTCACTGCCGAAGAAGCCATCCCGAGCATATTCGACGCCGCCATAAATTCGCTTTCAAAAGAGGGCATAGCGGACCGGATATCGATAATGTCTATGGACGGTAACGCCGTCGCCACGAACGATCCTATAATAAAAGAGTTCGGCGAGAGCAAGGAGGACATCAATACCTACTTCCGCCTGTCAAGATCCTCAGAAACGAGCGAATGGTTCTACTCTATCATCAACGCTAAGACCAAGATGATAGACATATATATCCCGATCTGGGCCGAGAAGACGCCAAAGTATATAGCAAAACTCTCTTTTTCCATCGCAAATATAACGAAGGCCATGCTCGACATCTTCATACCTATCGGCTTGACGGCGGTAGCCGTTATCATAGGCAACCTCTTCCTGGCATTCGTCCTTGTAAAGACGGTAGTCCGACCGATAAGGACGCTGAACAGGGCCACCAAAGAGATAGCGTCCGGGAACCTGGACCTTAACGTTAAGATAAATACGCACGACGAGATACAGGAACTCGGCGATACCTTCAACATAATGACGACGGCTCTTAAGAAGATGAAAGATAAGGCGGAGAACGCCAATCCGCTGACAAAACTGCCGGGCAATACCGTTATAAGGGAAGAGGTCGAGCGAAGGATCAAAAAGAACGAAAAGTTCGTCGCCATCCATGTAGATCTCGATAACTTTAAATCTTATAACGACCGTTACGGCATCGCGAAGGGCGATGAGATAATAAAGTTTACAAGCAAGGTCCTGGAAAGCGCCCTAAAGATGAGGGGAACGCCGGGGGATTTCATCGGCCACGAAGGAGGCGATGACTTTTTCCTGGTAACCTCCCTAGATACGGCAGAGACTGTCTCGCAGGAGATAATAACCGAGTTCGATTCCCGGATACGCTCGTTTTACAGCCCCGAGGATCAGCAGGCAGGTTTCATACTGGAGAAGTCCAGGCAGGGAGAGATGGTAAAGTTCCCGATAATGACTATTTCGCTCGCGGGAGTCACCAATCAGATCAAGCCGATATTGAATTACGCGGAATTGACGAATATCGCCGTAGGAGTCAAGCACAAAGTAAAAGAGGTGCAGAAGAGCACTTTTCTCTTAGACCGAAGGACCCAATAGGACCGGAAAATGAAAAAAGCTTTTACATTGATCGAACTTATCATAGTCATCGTCATAGTCAGCATACTTGCGTCGATCGCGGCGCCTATAATGATGGGGACGCAAAACAAAGCGATAAAGGCGGAGGCCTACGCGGCCCTGGGCGCGATAAGAAGCGCCGAGAGACTGTATTTTATCGAATACGGAGAATATGCCAGCGTGGACGACTTCAGTGATCCCAATAATGCTTTGGGCCGGCTCATATCACCCGGCGACCTGAACGGCCAATATTTCAGCGAGGAATGCTATTCCATAAGCAGTGTAAGCCCTCTCCGCATCGGGTGTTATCCGAGCCTTTCGGACCCCGCAAAATCTCCCGGCGCCCCTATTGTCAGAACATGGACCGGGATCTATGTGATTATAATGGATGAGAATGGGAATATATGGGAGTATCCGGCGCGCGATCCATACAGCCCTGAACCGCGGCTACCACACCCATCAAGTGTCAACTAATTTTTTTATAGCTGCGCTAAAAGAAAGGTCATTAATTTAGGTATGACTCGCAAAGCTTTTACATTGATCGAACTTATCATAGTCATCGTCATAGTCAGCATACTTGCGTCGATCGCGGCGCCTATAATGATGGGGACGCAAAACAAAGCGATAAAGGCGGAGGCCTACGCGGCCCTGGGCACTATAAGAAGCGCCGAGCGGCTATATTATCTCGAAAACAGGGAATATGCCAATGTGGATGACTTCAGCGATCCCGCAAGCGTCATAAAAAGTTTCATAGCTCCCGGCGACCTGAACGGCCAATATTTCAGCGAGGAATGCTATGCTATAAGCAGCGTAAGCCCTCTTCACGTTTCATGTTACCCGGGACTTTCTGATCCCGCAAAAGCTCCCAAGGCCTCTATTGTCAGAGGATGGACCGAGATATACATGATCGTCATGGATGAGGATGGGCACATCTGGGAGGAAGGATCCAGAGGAGGAGGCGGTGGACACGCATCATCATCACAATAAGAGGCGGTCCTAAACTCTTCTTCTTAAATAGGCAGGCAATATCCGCAGGGCTTTCCTGTATTTCGCAACAGTCCGTCTGTTAATACCTACACCTTCCTTCTTTAGTCTCGTTTCGATTTCACCATCTTTTAAAGGAGAGGCGCTCGCTTCACCCTTTACCATTTCTGCTATCCGCCTCTTTATGGCGGTTTTTGAAGTTATATCTCCGTTATCTTTCCTTAAGCCGTGGCTCAAGAGGCTCTTTATGGGGACGACCGCGTCGTTAAGCTGTATATGTTTATTGGAGATGGCGCGGCTTACGGTAGAAGGGTGAAAATTGAGCGCCTTGGCAACATCGTTTAGCGTCAATGTCTTTGGGGCCTCTTCTTTATTTACAGCATCCTTCTGGAATTCCAATATATACTTGGCGATCTTGCATATCGTATCCTCACGGCGCTTGAGGCCGTCTATAAGGCCTTTGGCAATATCGATATTCTCTTTTAAGAATTTCCTCGTTTCGGGGTCCTTTACTATATCGAGATCATTCTCGTATGGATTATATATCTTCAAACGCGGCACGGAGTCCTTATTCAGCTCCAGGCGCACGCTATCAGCATCCACCTTGGCCACAAGCTCAGGTATGACGGTCTCGGAACGGACACTTAAGATCGTGCTGGCAGGCCTGGGATTAAGCTTCCTTATATAATTAATGGCATCCTTAACCTTCTCTTCGTCGGATCTCGTAGCGCCCGCTATCTTTTCAACATCATTCCGGGCCACCTCGCTCAGGAAATCCGAGACGACGCGGTATTCGAGGGAGTCTTCTTTGCCCCTGCGCTTCAGCTGAAGCTGGAGGCATTCGCGTACGTCCTTCGCGCCTATGCCTGCCGGCTCCATATTCTGTATAACCTCCAGGCACACATCTACTTCCTCAGGTTCAACGGATAGATCTTTTGCGGCAACCTCAGGGTCGATCGTTATATACCCGTTATCATCCATTTCAAATATAAGATATTCCGCGATCTCCAGGGCCTTGCTATCCAGGCCAGCCATCTTTAGTTGAGACAGAAGCTTAAATCTCGGGTTTTCGTCCTGTTTGGCGCTATCGATGCGATCATGATCGTCACCGGCCGTCCTAAGCCCCGAGGATCTATTGTGTTTATTATATCCTTTTTCATCGATCAGCTTCTGCAAGAAAGGATTCTTTGCCAGAAGAGAGTCAACATACTCCGATAGGTCCTTTACGGACATACCTAAAAGCTGTATAGACTGCCTCATCTGGGGGGTGAGAGCCATCTTCTGCAGTAATCGCTGTTGATAGGATAGTTTATGTCTCATAGCTTATATGGTTTCAATGGCGTAGGGCAGGTTTAAACCTGCCCTACTATGGTTATATTTTGCCAGTTAAGACATCAAAAGGCAACTTTTTTATTTCCAAGTTCTTAACCCGCCCATACAGACACTCTGTCCACTAAACTCCACACTCTAACCTGACCTGACTGGCTAAGTTAGAGTAAAAATAACTGGCACAGATATTGCTTATACAGGATTGTATATGCTTGTCTATGACAAGTATGGATTAATAACTAAAAACTATACACAGGAGGATTCGGTAATGGACGGACGATTGACTATCACAGAAGTCGCAAAATACGTGGGCGTGACACCGCGAACCATTATGAGGTGGGAAAAAGGCGGTAAGATAAAACGTTCACGGCGCGATTGGCGCGGCTGGAGATTCTACCTTAAGGAAGATCTCGAGGATATTAAAAAATTCTATGAAAGTACGTACGAATACAACGAAGGAGACGGGGTGGTTATGGATATGGCAAAAGGAACGCTTGTATCGGTTATTTTAGCCCTCGCGCTGGCCTTACCTATATATAGCTACGCACAGCAGGCAAACAGCGTAAGTGAAGCCACATCGCAAAAGGCTATAAGTGAGACTAGATCTACGGTTGACATCAACCTGGCATCGCTACCGGCGGTCCAGGCGCCCCCGGCGTCTGTCGCGGAAGCGATGAAATACACGCTTGGACCGGATGACGTTGTCGAGATCGAAGTGAGAAGGCACCCTGAGTTCAGCGGACAGTATCCGGTAAATTCGGAAGGAAAGATAGAATATAAGTTTGTGGGGGACGTGATCGTGGCAGGCCTTACTAAGGTCCAACTTCAGGAACGGCTGGCTTCGATACTATCCGAGTATATCATAGAGCCCGACATCAACGTCAGGATAACGGCATACTTAAGCAAGGTCTTCTATGTCGTCGGAGAGGTCAATAACCCCGGGAAATTTTATATGAAGGGCAATACCATTACAGTGCGGGAGGCGTTGGTCCAGGCAGGTTTGCCCGCTGTCGGTTCATCGGCCATGAGAAAATGCAGGCTCGTCACGCCGGACAGTAAAGGAAGATCCAACTACAGATACATTAACGCATACGCACTGCTATTCGGCGGCGATCTCCGACAGAACATAGAGATGAGGCCGGGCGACGTCCTATATGTGCCTTCGACCATTATGGCGAAGCTGATACGCGTCATAAGCCCTGTAACTAACGCCGTCAGTTCGGCCGCCGGCTCAGCAGCCGCCGGGGCGAGCATGGTAGCTGTGGGACTGTAACCGCTAAACAAAGGAGAGTTTTCAATGGAACAGACTCATATGAAACAGTTAAAACCGATAGATTACTTAAAAGTAATGTTCAGGCGAAAATGGCTGATAATCGCCCCCGTCTTTGTCGCCATAGTGATAGGGATAATCGCGGGCAATACCTTGCCTAAACTATACCGCTCATCCACGCTCATACTCGTTGAGGAAGGTAAGGTCATAAACCCTCTCATACAGGGCATAGCCGTCTCTACGAGCGTTGCACAACGCCTGAGCATGCTGCGCGAGCAGATCCTGGGGTGGGACAGGGTGATACAACTGATAAAGAACCTTCAATTGGATAAAGACATAAGGAACCAGAGCGAGTTCGAGGGCCTGGTCAGGAAACTTAGAAAAAATATAGGCGTATCCTTGAGAAGCCAGAATCTTATAACAATAGCCTACGAAGGCAAGGATCCGGCCGAAGCGCAAAAGATAGTAAAGACGATAACCGATATATTTATCTCCGAAAACGTAAGACAGCAGGGTAAGGAAGCGGAGAACGCGATAAACTTTATAAATGACCAGCTCAAGCTATATCAGAAGAAGCTGAAACAGGCAGAGATAGCCACGATGGACGAGCAGCTTAAAAAACTTCTCATAGATTCCACCGAAAAACACCCGATGGTCATAGAGTTGAAGAAGAAGATAGCCTCTGCTCAGGGGGAGCTTGATAAAGGTAATTACGCAATCAATACGGCTGCTTTGGGCGATTCAAACCCGGACAATAGCGCCCTAAAGGTCCAGATATCCAAACTGAAAGAGGACCTTGCCACCCAGACAGTCGACGCCACAGATACCGCTCCGGGGACAAACCGTTCGAAATTATCAGCCGTCTCCAATGATAAACTCTACAAATTGCTTCTTTTAGACAAGCTCGATAAGTCCGAAGCGAGGGACGAAGGCGTGACGCAGAAGATATATAATGAGCTTTTACAGCGGCTCGAAACCGCAAAGATCACCCAGCGGCTCGAGGCCTCGAAAGAGGGAACCCGCTATACGATCCTCGACCCTGCGCGGATACCCTCAAAACCGGCAAAGCCCAATAAGGCGATGGTCCTACTCATGAGCATCTTTGTAGGCGCCGCCCTAGGCGTAGGGTTTGTTTTCCTCGCGGAGTTATTCGACCATTCGTTCCTCGGTAT
>JAQURV010000052.1 GCA_029004355.1 Candidatus Omnitrophota bacterium | reverse complement strand
CTGTGCCATATATTTACTCGATGACTTCGGTTACTACCCCTGCGCCTACGGTGTGCCCGCCTTCACGTATTGCGAAGCGAAGCTCCTTCTCCATGGCTATGGGTGTTATCAATACTACTTCGAACTGGACGTTATCGCCGGGCATTACCATCTCTACGTCTTTAGCAAGGGTGACTACGCCGGTGACGTCTGTGGTCCTGAAGTAGAACTGCGGCCTGTATCCGTTAAAGAACGGGGTGTGACGTCCGCCCTCTTCTTTGCTTAAGATATAGACCTCTGCTTTAAATTTGGTGTGAGGCATTATAGAGCCCGGCTTTGCCAGGACCTGGCCTCGTTCAAGATCGGTCTTTTCGATACCTCTTAGGAGGACTCCGATATTGTCTCCGGCCTGTCCTGAATCAAGGAGCTTCCTGAACATCTCGACGCCCGTAACGACCGACTTCTTTGTGGGCTTTATGCCTACTATTTCGATCTCCTCGCCTACCTTTATCTGGCCGCGCTCGACCCTTCCCGTTCCTACCGTGCCGCGTCCCGTGATGGAGAATACGTCTTCGATCGGCATAAGGAACGGCTTATCGAGGGCCCTCTGAGGCTCGGGGATGAAGGTGTCGCACGCATCCATGAGGTCGAATATGGGCTTTATGGCATCGGCCGCATCCGGCTGCGTCATGGCCTTTAAGGCACTGCCCCTTATCACAGGGGTCTTATCTCCTGCGAATTTATACTTTGTCAGGAGCTCACGCACTTCAAGCTCGACCAAATCTACGAGTTCTTTATCTTCTACGAGATCTACTTTATTTAAGAATACCACGATCGAGGGGACGTTGACCTGACGGGCCAGGAGGATGTGCTCGCGCGTCTGAGGCATAGGGCCGTCTACGGCCGATACTACGAGTATCGCTCCGTCCATCTGAGCGGCTCCGGTTATCATGTTCTTGATATAGTCGGCGTGTCCGGGGCAGTCGATGTGGGCGTAATGGCGCTTGTCCGTCTCGTACTCCACGTGGGCTACCGCTATCGTGACAGTCTTGGTTTCATCTCTTACGGTGCCGCCCTTTGCGATATCAGCGTAGGACTTTACCGTCGCTTTGCCCTTCTTGGCAAGAGTAGCAAGTATAGCTGCTGTAAGAGTAGTCTTACCGTGGTCGATGTGGCCGATGGTGCCGATATTGACGTGCGGCTTGCTCCTTACAAACGTTTCCTTTGCCATAACATACCCCCGTTTCTATTTTTCTTTTTTAGTGTTTTGTCTTCCGCTCAATTCAACTATCTTTTCCGCTATATTCTTAGGCACTTCCTGATAGAAGGAAGGCTCCATAGTATACGACGCCCTGCCTTGTGTCAAGCTCCGTAATGTAGTAGCGTAACCGAACATCTCGCTCAAAGGAGCTACGCCCCTGATCGCTTTTATGCCAGGCCTGTCATCGATGGCTTCTATCTTCACCCTGCGGGAACTCAAGTCCCCGATAACTTCTCCCATGTAATTCTCGGGCGTAGTGACTTCGAGCTTCATGATCGGCTCGAGCAGCACTGAACCGCCGTTCCTCAGCGCGTCGTTGAGCGCTATAGAAGCCGCCATCTGGAACGCGATATCCGACGAATCTACTTCGTGGAACGATCCGTCGACGAGCTTCACATCGATGTCGGTCACGGGATAACCCGCCAGGCAACCGTTCTGGGCAGCGTCTATAACGCCTTCTTCTACCGACGGGATATATTCCCTCGGGATGGCGCCGCCTATTATCTTAGACTCGAAGAGGATCCCCGCGCCTTTTTGCGCCGGCGCGACGTCCATGACAACGTGGCCGTACTGTCCTCTTCCGCCGGACTGCTGTATGAATTTCCCTACAGCGCGCGTCTGGCGGGTGATCGTCTCTTTGTATGCAACCTGAGGCTTATCTACATTTGCGGCGACATTAAATTCTCGCAGCATTCTGTCCACTATTATTTCCAAGTGAAGTTCGCCCATACCGCTTATGATCGTCTGCCCGGTCTCCTTATCATAGGTAACCTTAAAAGTAGGATCCTCTTCCGCAAGCTTATGCATCGACATGCCGAGCTTTTCCTGGTCCGCCTTAGTCTTTGGTTCGATAGCCATAGAGATGACCGGTTCGGGAAAATGCATCGACTCGAGGATTACCTGGCTCTCAAGGTCACATATCGTATGACCGGTCGATGTCTCTTTCAATCCGACTAGCGCTACAATATCGCCTGCCATCGCCTTTTCTATGATCTCCTGTTTGTTGGCATGCATCCTGAGTATCTTACCTATGCGCTCTTCTTTTCCTTTGCTTGAATTTAAAATTGTGTCGCCGGCTTTCAGCTCGCCGGAGTATACCCTGGCGTATGCCAGCTTCCCGACGAACGGATCCGATTTGATCTTAAATACTAATCCGCAAAATTTATCTTCTTCCGAAGGTCTCCTGATCACTTCTGCGTCGGTCTCCGGATCGATGCCTTTAACGGGGGGTATGTCAAGCGGAGACGGAAGGTAGTCGGTTATCGCGTCCAGGAGCGGCTGTATACCCTTGTTCTTGGCGGAGGCCCCGCACAGGACCGGAATGATCTTGCCTGCAATAGTGGCCCTTCTTATGACTTCCCGCACTTCTTTAGGATACAACCCTTTTTCGTGAACATACTTATCCATCACTGTCTCGTCAACCTCGCCCAGCTTTTCTATCAGGTCGTGCCGGTACTGGCTCGCCAGCTTCTTCATGTCGGCCGGTATGTCGGTAATTTCAAACCCGTCTTTTTGATCCTCGCCTTTATAGATCCTTGCCTTCATATCAATAAGATCGACCATACCCTGATAGTTGCCTTCGGCGCCTATCGGTATCTGGACCGGGAGAGGATTCGCTCCCAGGCGCGTATGCATATCTTCGACCACTTTGAAAAAGTTGGCGCCCGTCCTGTCCATCTTGTTAATAAAAGCGACTCTGGGAACATTGTACTTGTCGGCCTGGCGCCACACGGTCTCCGACTGGGGCTGCACCCCTCCGACCGCGCATAATACGATGACCGCGCCGTCGAGCACCTTAAGCGACCGTTCTACTTCGACGGTAAAATCGACGTGGCCGGGCGTATCGATGATATTTATATTCTTATCATTCCACTGGCATGCCGTCGCCGCGCTCGTAATAGTGATGCCGCGCTCCTGCTCCTGGACCATCCAGTCCATAACAGCCGTGCCCTCATCGACCGTACCGATCTTGTAGAGCTTGCCGGTAAAGAACAGTATGCGTTCCGTCGTGGTAGTCTTGCCCGCATCTATGTGAGCAATTATACCTATGTTCCGTATCTTTTCCATCCTCGCGTTCGTAGTCATCTCTATATTATCCGATATTCCCGCCCGTTCCATCATCTACCATCTGTAGTGAGCGAATGCCTTGTTCGCTTCCGCCATCTTATGGGTGTCTTCCCGCTTCTTTACCGCAGAGCCTTCTCCTTTAAACGCATCTAGAAGCTCATCCGCAAGTTTGATCTCCATCGGCTTTCCTTTTTTGGCCCTGGCAAAATTCCTTATCCACCTCATGACGATGGAAATTCCCCGCTCCTGTCTGACCTCGATGGGGACCTGATAAGTCGCGCCGCCTATCCTCCTCGGCTTGATCTCGAGGAGCGGCCTCGCGTTATCAAGGGCCTTCTGGAAGACCTCCAGCGCGGGCTTGCCTGTCTTCTCGGCCAATATCTCAAAGCTTTTATAGACTATCCGTTCGGCTACCGCTTTCTTACCTTCCTTCATTACGACATTTATAAATCTCGAAACGGTGGCGCTCTTGTATTTCGGATCCGGTATTACGTCTCTCTTATCCGCTCTTCGTCTTCTCATTTTGCAGCAGCTTTCTCCTTAGGTTTCTTAGCGCCGTATTTTGACCTGGATTTCTTCCTGTCAACAACCCCGGCCGTATCAAGAACTCCTCTGACTATGTGGTACCGGACTCCCGGCAGGTCTTTCACCCTTCCGCCCCTGACCAGGACTATAGAATGCTCCTGCAGGTTGTGGCCAACGCCCGGTATATAAGATGTAACCTCGATAGCATTAGTAAGCCTTACTCTGGCCACTTTCCTTAGCGCTGAATTCGGTTTCTTAGGCGTCTGGGTCTTTACCTGCAGGCAGACACCCCTTCTCTGCGGGCAGCTCTTTAGTGCGGGTGATTTGCTTCTATTTTTAAACTGCGCCCTGCCTAATCTTATCAACTGGTTAATTGTCGGCATAATTTATACTGCTTCCTTTTCTTTCGTCTCTTCTTTAACCGGCTCTTTTTTATCATCCTCGAAGACATGTTTCACGACCGAGATATTCCTGTGGGCGCTAAAACCCGTCCCCGCCGGTATGAGATGGCCCATGATAATGTTCTCTTTAAGGCCGCGCAGGTAATCTGTCTTGCCGCTTGCGGCGGCTTCTGTCAGCACCCTGGTAGTCTCCTGGAAGCTTGCGGCTGATATGAAACTCTCCGTATTAAGAGATGCTTTCGTAATACCGAGAAGTATCGGCGTAGCACTCGCCGCCTTGTCTTTCTTCTTCACCACGCGCTTATTCTCTTCTATGAATACCGTCTTGTCGACCTGCTGACCAAGCAGGAACGAGGTATCTCCCGGATCCTCGATCCTCATCTTACGCAGCATCTGCCTCACGATGGTCTCGATATGCTTATCGTTTATATTAACGCCCTGCAACCTGTAGACTTCCTGCACCTCATTTACCAGATATTCCTGCAGCTTCTTATCGCCGGAAACCCTCAAGATATCCTGAAGGACCACGGGTCCGTCCACTAATTGCTGGCCGGCCAGGACTTTGTCACCTTTGTAGAAGTTGAGATGCTTGCCGTGGGGTATGACGTATTCTTTCTTCATGCCGGTGGGGGATTTGACTATGACGCGCTTCTGCCCCTTCTTCGATTCACCGAATTCGACTATGCCGTCGATCTCGCTTATGATCGCCGGATCTTTAGGCCGTCTTGCCTCGAAAAGTTCCGCGACTCGCGGCAAGCCGCCCGTGATATCCTTAGTCTTTGAGAATACCCTCGGCGTCTTTGCCAGCACGTCTCCCGCCGTAACGCTCTTGCCGTCCATTACTACTATATGGGCGCCGGCAGGTATCGGGTAGATGGCCGCGACTTCGTCTTCTTTGCCCAGCATTATTATCTGAGGATGGTAATCACCTTTATGTTCGACTATGACCCTGTTCTTGAGCTTGGTCGCGGGGTCGAGCTCTTCCTTCATGGTGACGCCTTCTTTTATGTCCTCGAATTTGATCTTTCCTGAGACGTCGGTAAGTATCGGAACGGTATATGGGTCCCACTTTACGAATATCGATCCGGCCTCTACGGTCTTGCCTTCTTCGCCGCGTATCATCGCGCCCTGAGGCACGGTATGGCGTTCAAGCTCCCTGCCCTGAGGATCGTTTATGCTTATCTGGCCGTTCCTGTTCAGGACGACAAACTCGCCTTCTTTCTTCGTGGCAACCACTTTAAGATTATGATATTTCAAAACGCCCTTATTCTTCGACTCTAAATACGACTGTTCTACGATCCTCAACGCCGTTCCTCCGATATGGAATGTTCTCATCGTAAGCTGCGTTCCGGGCTCGCCGATCGACTGCGCCGCTATGATGCCAACGGCTTCGCCAAGCTCGACCATCCTGTTCGTCGCAAGATTGCGCCCGTAACATGCCGCGCAGCAGCCATGTTTGGCTTCGCAGGTCAGGACACTCCGGATCCTGATCTTTTCGATCCCGGCTTCCTCTATCTGCCTTGCCTTCTCTTCGGTGATCTCCGATCCGGCTTCAACGAGGACAGTATCGGTTATGACATCTACTATGTTATCCAGGGCGACCCTGCCTATTATTCTCTCTGAAAGTTTTACGACTACTTCGTCGCCTTCTATTATGGCGCTTATGAGGATACCGTTCAAGGTTTCGCAATCTTCCACGCTGACTATAACATCCTGCGCTACATCAACGAGCCTCCTGGTAAGGTATCCGGAATCTGCCGTCTTGAGCGCGGTATCGGCCAAACCTTTTCGCGCGCCGTGGGTAGAGATGAAGTATTCCAGCACCGTCAGTCCTTCGCGGAAATTCGCCGTTATAGGTGTTTCGATGATCTCGCCCGAAGGCTTAGCCATCAGTCCGCGCATACCTGCGAGCTGGCGGATCTGCAGCTTCGAACCGCGCGCGCCCGAATCCGCCATCATGAATATAGGGTTGAAAGAATCCAACTCTTTAAAGATGAGGTCCGAGACGTCGTCGGTCGTGTGTGTCCAGAGGTCTATGATCTTATTGTAACGCTCGCGGTCGGTTATAAGCCCTCTCTTATACTGTTCGTCGACGTGTTTGACATCGGCGATGGTCCTCTGCAAATACTCATCCTTCTCCTTAGGTATCTTAAGATCATCTATAGAAATGGATAGTCCCGCCTTCGTGGCTTCTTCGAATCCCGTGCGCTTCAACTGGTCGAGCAGTTTTACAACGCTTAAGTGTCCGTTCGTCTTATAGCACTTGTAGATAACTTTGCCGAGCTTGGACTTGCTCATAGTCTCGTTAACGTATTCGACGCCCTTCGGAAGAAGTTGGTTAAAGAAGACTCTCCCCACTGTCGTCTCTATGCTTTGCGCGCCTATGGCAACCTTGATCTTCGCGTGGAGATCTACCTCCTCGTCTTCATATGCTATGCGTACTTCTTCAACCGAACTGAAACTCTTGCCTTCGCCCTTCGCGCCGGGCCGTTCCTTGGTCAGGTAGTAACAACCCAGGACTATATCCTGGGTGGGGCTTGTGATAGGCCTGCCGTCTGCGGGTGAAAAAATATTATTTGCCGACATCATAAGTATCTTGCATTCTGTCTGCGCCTCAACCGATAACGGCACATGGACAGCCATCTGGTCGCCGTCGAAGTCCGCGTTAAATGCCGTGCAGACCAACGGATGTATGCGGATAGCGTTCCCTTCGATCAATATAGGCTGGAATGCCTGTATGCCGAGCCTGTGCAGCGTCGGCGCCCTGTTCAGCATGACGGGATGGTCCTTGATCACATCGTCTAGGATATCCCATACTTCCAGTTTTGCTTTCTCGACCATCTTCTTGGCGCTCTTTATGGTATGGACAAAACCTTTTTCTTTAAGCTTCTTTATGATGAACGGTTCAAAGAGTTCGAGCGCCATCTTCTTCGGCAGCCCGCATTCGTTCAATTTAAGTTCGGGACCCACCACGATAACGGACCTGCCGGAATAGTCTACGCGCTTACCGAGGAGGTTCTGCCTGAATCTGCCCTGTTTTCCTTTCAACATATCTGAAAGCGACTTCAGCGGGCGGTTCCCGGGGCCGAGGACTGACTTGCCGTGCCTGCCGTTATCAAAGAGCGCGTCAACGGCTTCCTGCAGCATCCTCTTTTCATTGCGTATGATTATCTCCGGCGCTTTAAGTTCGATCAGCTTCTTTAAACGATTATTCCTGTTTATGACGCGCCTGTAAAGGTCGTTAAGGTCGCTCGTGGCGAACCTGCCGCCGTCAAGAGGAACCAGCGGCCTTAGGTCCGGTGGGATAACGGGCAGTATGTCAAGGATCATCCACTCGGGCCTGTTGCCGGAATTCTTTAGGGCGTCTATAAGCCTCATGATCTGAACCGACTTCTTCTGCGTATTGTCCGACTTGCTATCCTTTACTTCACGTTTGAGTTTTGCGGCGAGTTTGTCGAGGTCTATCTCTTTCAAGAGTTCCCTCATCGCCTCTCCGCCCATCTTCGCGGTGAACTTCTGGCCGTATTTGTCCCTGTATTCTTTATAGCGCTCCTCCGAGAGTAGTTCGAACTTCTTTAGCGGGGTTTCTCCGGGGTCGACGACTATATATTCTTCGTAATATAATACTTTTTCCAGTTCACGCGAAGTAAGGCCGATCAGTATACCGATCCTCGAAGGCATTACTTTAAAGAACCATACATGCGAGACCGGACAGGCAAGTTCGATATGCCCCATACGCTCGCGCCTGACGCTTGAGCGGGTGACTTCCACGCCGCACCTGTCGCAGACGATGCCTTTATGTTTTATCCTCTTATATTTGCCGCAATTACACTCGTAATCCTTGGTGGGACCGAAGATACGCTCGCAGAACAAGCCGTCTTTTTCGGGTTTGAGCGTCCGGTAGTTGATAGTCTCCGGCTTCTTCACCTCACCCTTTGACCACGATCTTATGATCTGGGGCGACGCTATCTTTATAGTTATCGCGTTAAATAGATTGGTATCTTCTATCATTTTTACTTGTCCTTATCCTCAATGGCCTTCTTCTCCATCTTTATCTCAAGGCCGAGGGATTGAAGTTCTTTTACCAGAACGTTAAAAGATTCCGGAGTGCCTGTCTGCAGCTTGTTGTCGCCCTTCACGATGGATTCGTATATCTTGGTCCGACCTACGACATCATCGGATTTCACTGTCAGGAGTTCCTGCAGGGTAAATGCCGCGCCGTATGCCTCAAGCGCCCAGACTTCCATCTCGCCGAACCTCTGACCGCCGAATTGCGCCTTGCCGCCGAGAGGCTGCTGCGTGACCAGCGAATACGGCCCTATGGACCTTGCATGGATCTTGTCGTCCACTAAATGGGCGAGTTTCAGCATATATATGCAGCCCACGGTCACCTTCTGGTCGAATGGCTTGCCGGTAAATCCGTCATAGACCGTGACCTTGCCCTCGGGCGGTATGCCGGCCTTCTTCATACTCTCCTTGATCTCCGCTTCGCTGGCGCCGTCAAAAACGGGACTGGCAACTTTAAAACCGAGGACTTTTGCCGCCCACCCTAAATGCGTCTCGAGTATCTGCCCTACGTTCATACGGCTGGGGACGCCTAGAGGATTTAAAACTATTTCAACCGGCGTGCCATCTTCCAAGAACGGCATATCTTCGACCGGAAGTATCTTTGCAACGACACCCTTGTTCCCGTGGCGACCGGCCATCTTATCTCCGACCGATATCTTCTTCTTGCTTGCTACATAGACCTTGACTTTCTTTAATACGCCGGGAGGAAGCTCATCCCCGCGTTTTACCCGGTCTATCTCCCTCTCCAGCTCAAACGTAAGCTCTTCTATCTGGCTGTCCAAAAGCCTCGTGACCCTGGCAGCTTCCTGCTCTACCTCAGGGTTATTAAGCTTTATATTCTCGATATCGCCCTTCTCGGCGATGCGTTTCAGGTCTTTCACCCTTATGGTCCTGCCCTGCGACATCAGCGCCCTTCCGGATTCCTGGTCGAGGATGCCGGCCGCAAGCTTCTGCCCGACGAGCAGGTTGTGGATCTTCTTATATTTTTCCTCTTTTACTTTTGCGATCTGCGTCTGGAACGTCTCTTCCAGCGCCTTGATCTCTTTATTCTCCGCGGTTCTCTCCTCTTTCGTCTTTGATCTTGCATCCCTCCTGGAGAATATGCGTACATCCACAACTATTCCTTCGACTCCGGGGGAAGCTACCAGCGATGAATCCCGGACGTCGCCGGCCTTCTCGCCGAAGATCGCCCGTAAAAGTTTTTCTTCCGGCGAAAGCTCAGTCTCGGATTTAGGC
>JAQURV010000051.1 GCA_029004355.1 Candidatus Omnitrophota bacterium | reverse complement strand
TCATTTTCGCGATCGTCCTGGCAAGCGGCGCGTTGGAAGCAAGAGAATCTCCGAAGAGTATCATAAAAGGAAGCTTGTTCGTCATCACGTCTTTCGTAGACATGGTCGTGTAAACTTTTTCGAGCTCATCATCATACTCTTTGCCGAGAAAAGCGAACGGGGCTATGATCGCTCCGGTACTTACGCCCGTTATTACTTTAAAGACGGGGCGGGAGCCTTCCTCCGACCAGCCTTTGAGGAGGCCGGCACCGTACGCGCCGTTAGCGCCGCCGCCGGAAATAGCCAGTATCGGATAGACTTTTACGCCATTGGGCCCGGTGGGAAAATCTTCGGGCGTCTCCTGCTTTATCGATACGATAAGGCTTTCCTGCAGTCTTGTATTATGCGCGCCCATGACGAGCCGCACGTCATCCATATCCCCGACCTGGGCCTCCGTAACAAGGTCCGGCGGCACCGGGTGGCGGATAGTGGCACACCCCGAAGAAAGAAACAGTAAGGATGCCGACAGCAAAATAACCGGTATCAGGCGCGGGAAGATAGCTTTTTCCACATGACGCTCCTTTCATATTTTTTGAAACCAACGTTCATTCGGCGGACACGTTCGTCCGTATGGTCGCTCCCACCTGTTTCATCCAGTGGCCTCCTGCGACCGCCGCGCGGTATCCGCGATAGAAGAGCTTGCGCATATATAAAAGGTCGAATTCGCCGTTGCGCGATTCGTTGAATTCATACGGAATAAATGTAAAATAGAAGTGAATTTTTTCATACTTCGCGAGTACGGCTAACCTGTATATCTCCGCGTAGCTCTGCCATGTGATAAGGGTCGAAAATGCTGCGCTTGCTATATTCCATATCTTATAAGGCACCTCTTCGGGCACGTCGGCAATTTTACCATTCATGATAGTGTAGACGCTTGTCGTCTTGCCTCTCAACTCGTTACGTTCGGGTATCAGGAAAGAGCCGCATACCTGCGTCGTAACACTGCCGTCGACATGCATCTCGCTATAAAGCCGGCCGCCTGCTTCAACCTCGAACATAACGGGCGGAAATGCCACGGGAATGGACGCCGAGGCAAGCATAACATTGCGAAACAGTTCAAGCGCTTCCGGCGTTCCGGCAGACGCTATGGCCCCCATATCCCAGATTACCAGGCGCTTGGCGTCGAGATTGGTAGTCACTATATAGAGGCGGCGCCCTTTTGCATGTTCTCGCGCCACCTCGGCGAGCACCTCCCCTGTCACCGTCCTCTTCAATACGCCGCGCAGCGGCTGGGTGTCAAAGAGCGATGGCCGGCCTTCGAGGAAAAAATTGATCAAATTCTGCTTCACTATATCGGCATTGGAAATGTTCGTATAGATCCCGCGTATGACTTTGTCATAGGATGGGCCGAGAAAAGCGGCCGGGGCGATCAACGCGCCCGTGCTTACTCCGGTCACTATATCGAATTGCGGCCTGTTCTTCTCCGTCCAGCCGCAGAGGATGCCTGCCGCATAGGCGCCGTTCGCGCCTCCGCCGGATATAGTAAGGATATTTATTTGCCTGTGGGGAAATGCAGCTCTGCTAAAGCATGATTCGTAGATCTCTTTGCGCAGTCTCGTGCGCTTCATCTTCAGAGGATTAAAGATAAAGCGGATATTCTTCATGCCGGGGATATCGGCTTTATAGACAAGCTCTTCGGGGACGGCGTGCCGTTTCCTTACGCCGGTGTAACCTTTGATAAAATACAACCATCCTGCTACCGCAAGAATTATTGCAATTACGATAATCGCGATCTTCTTCATATCAGCCGGAAGGCCAATATTACGGCAGGCTTGAGCATATAACGCAAGACCCGCCGTAATATCAGTACCAACCCCGTTCTCTTACTACCTGCCGCGACCTGTCCTTGCCGCTCTCACATCCTGCCGCAATTCTTTCTTTGCGTCATGAAGGTCTTTTCTGTCTTCCTGCCTTTCTTGAATGTTAGCCATATGGACCGCTTTGAGCTGTGCCTTCAGCGCGTTCGCTTTTTCGTAATCACCCGCCTGTTTTGCCGCTACAATATCATTCCTTAGCACAGCCTCATCGGCCTTTGCCGCCTCGGCGTTCCCCTCCATCTTCGCGCGCTCTGCCTGAATGGCCGCTTTATCGGCGGAGATCTCTTCCTTTACCGTACCCGGGTCATCTGTGGCATAAAGAAGAGCCGACGTCGACAGAAGGAATGCGCACATTGCTGATACCATTACGCATCTTAAAAGCTTCATCTTTAACACCTCCTTTTTCATTATTTTTTATCCGCTCTTGTCCGTTATTTAGGATAGCCTACCGTCTGCGCAAGTATGATCTTCTGGTCGTTCCGCAATTTCATCGTCCTGGCCAGAGCAGGCTTATCGACCCAGCCGCGCACAACAGTCGCAAGCCCGGCGGACGCGCAATAAAGGTAGACGTTCTCGCTTATAAAACCCGTGTCGGTCGCCGCATAAAAATCTGCCGCTCCGGGCGGCATCCCGGCCATCCTGGACATATCCGCCACGTATATAAGATTTACGGGCGCGCCTTTGACGAACGGCTGGTCGCCTGTGGCGGACCTGATATCGCCTGCCAGCACAGGCACGAGGCTGTTCGTTTTGGCATCATATAGATAGAGTCCGTCGGCCTTGGAGACATAAATATCTATCTCCTGCATATTCTTTGCGGTAGGAGCGGTCCTGCCGCCGGAACCCGGACGGTTGATACCGTTTGCCGCCCAGAGAAGGTCCGAAAGCACCTGCGGCGGCAGTTCGTTCGGACTGAATTCACGCATGCTCCTCCGCTCTCCGAGGGCCTTCATGAGCGGCTTACCGCCTTCGGTCTGCGGCGGTAAAAGCTTTACCGGCTTAAGGCCTTCTGCGCCGTAAACGGCGGAAGTAACGGCCGTGACCGCTAAAGCAAGTACTATACAAAATATTTTATTGATAGTCATGGCTGTCCCCGCTATTATTTGCCGGATCCGGAAAACGCCTGGGCGCGGGTCTTTTGAGCCGGCGCGCGCGCAGGCTCACGCAAAGATCTCGCCGGGCACTTACCCGTCCAACAGTATAAACAAAGTTTTTCGCGCGACAGGCCTATCGCGTCTATCATATCGTCTATAGTCTGATACCTGAGGGTGGTGACTTCAAGGTCGCGCTCGATCCACTTGACCATCTTTTCGTATTTTTCGCTCTTCTCGTCGATATATTCCGAGACGTCATCTATGTCTTTGCCCTCCAGCGCCCTGATCGCTTTTCGCGCGGCAAGTTCGTGTATCGTGCGCGTCGACAGACAGAACTTACATGGGAACATAAGCGGCGGGCATGCCGGCCGGATATGGACCTCGGTCGCGCCGCAGCCCCATAATTTATTGACCGTGAAGTTCTTGAGCTGGGTCCCGCGGACGATCGAATCTTCGCATATCACGACCTTGTTCCCCGCTATTATGTCGCGGATCGGGACAAGTTTCATCTTCGCTATAAAATCGCGCGTATCCTGCGACGGCGGCGTATAGCTCCTGCCGTAACCGGGGGTATACTTGATGAGCGGCCGGCGGTAAGGCTTGCCGGACTCCATCGCGTAACCTATGGCATGCGCCGTCCCGGAATCGGGAACGCCGGCGACCACATCCACTTCCATATCCTTGTCCTTCTTGGCAAGAGCCCGGCCGCACCTCTCCCTGACCGTTTCGACGTTTATACCTTCGTATGTCGAGGCGGGGAAACCCGTATATATCCACAGGAATGTGCATATCTGCTTGCAGCCATGGCCCGGCCGATGCGGGACAAGGCCTGTATTGTTTATGAGCACTATTTCGCCCGGATTTAGCTGCTTGACGATATCGAAGCCGAGATTAGCGAAGGAGCACGTCTCGCTCGCGACGGCCCAGTCGTCGTCGCGTCTTCCGATCGTCAGGGACGTGTAACCCATCCTGTCGCGGGCGGCATAGACGCCGTCTTCGCTGAGGATAAGCAGCGAGCATGACCCCTCGATAACATCGAACATCTTCTCGATGCCGTCTATGAGGTCCTCGCCTTCCACTATAAGTTTTGCAATAAGCTCGGTGACATTGACCCTGCCCTTGCTCACCTCGCTAAAAGAGGCGCCCTTCTTAAGGAGCCCTTTTACAAGCTCATCTTTATTTTCTATCAGGCCCGCCGTGACGATGCAAAAGGCGCCGAATTTCGAATGCAGGAATATGGGCTGCTCGTCGGAGTCGCTTATCGCGCCTATCCCTTTGTTGCCGGCCATCGTCCGGAGGTCTTCATAGAATTTCGATTTGAACTGGCCCTGGCTTATATTGTGGATATGCCGGTAGAAGTGATCGCCCAATGTAGCCATGCCGCCGTACTCTGTGCCTAGATGCGAATGATAATCCGTGCCGTAAAGAAGGGTCTGGGAACAATTGTCTTTAGAAACAATGCCAAAAAGCCCGCTCATTTTTACCTCCGATTTGTTACGCTCTAATTCCGACAAATCGTCCCGATCCGCCGAAGGCGGAGGGGGGCCACATCTAGATTATACTATTACGCGGCATCCGTATCAACTACTTCGCGAAGATCGTATAAGCCGCGACGATCATCAAAAATATGCCGAACGCTTTTTTCAATATAAGATTCGGCAGGCCCACGGCTATATTTGCGCCAAGCAAGCCGCCGATGAGAAATCCCAGGCAGATAAAAGCGGCAATGTCAAAACGGACATGGCCGCTATGATAATATCTCATCACCGCCAGAAGCCCTATAGGCAAAAGCATGATAGCCAGGGTCGTTCCCTGCGCGTCGTGTTGTGTAAGGCCGGCTAAAAAGACTAGGCCCGGGATCAGGATCGTCCCTCCCCCTATTCCAAACATACCCGAAAGCGTCCCGGCTATAAGACCTAAGGCGAGGTATAATAATATGCTCATCTTTTAGCTCCCCTGATTTGTCGTTTCAAAAACTTTGAGAAAATACCCTTTCAGGTATTCCGTCTCGGGTATGGCCTTTACTATCGGATGATCTTCGGCCTGATGGCACCTTTTAAGTATGGTAGATCTCTTGCCGGCCCCGGCCGCCGATTCTTTTATGATCTTTGAAAAGAGCGCTCCCGGCATATTGTGCGAGCAGGAGAACGTCGCGAGGACGCCTCCGTCGACAAGCGCATTCAGAGCCAGGCCGTTCAATTCCTTATAACCTTTGGTGGCCATAATAAGCGACTCCCTCGTCTTCAGGAAGGAGGGCGGGTCGAGGATTATAATGTCGAACTTCTCCCCGGAATCATTTATCTCTTTCAGGACCGTAAAGGCGTCGCCTTTTGCAAATTCCGTCTTCCCGCTCACATTGTTCAGGGCCGAGTTTTCACGCGCAAGTTTGAGCCACTCCTCCTTAATGTCCCTGCCGACAACGCGCCCTGCGCCGTAGAGAGCCGCGCTTATGGAGAAGCCGCCCGTATAGCAGAAGAGATCGAGGACCCTCTTGTCTTTTGAAA
Source organism: Candidatus Omnitrophota bacterium (assembly GCA_029004355.1). Taxonomy (GTDB): domain Bacteria; phylum Omnitrophota; class Gorgyraeia; order 2-01-FULL-45-10; family 2-01-FULL-45-10; genus FEN-1322. The sequence continues at coordinate 4,213 of JAQURV010000051.1, read as the reverse complement.
TACTTTCGAGCGCGAGCCGGGACTTCCTCTGATCGAGATAAAACCCTGTCTTGTGCCCGTTAACTATATCGACTAAAAATCTCGCTTTGCCTTCGGATATCTCGACTATACCCTTGCCTTCGTCGCCCCACCAGCCGATCACGTCCTTCAAGCCTTCGAGCTTTCGAAAAGGCGAGGCGCTCTTCTCGTATATATATCTTGGTTTTAAGATGTCGTCTATGATATCCGTTATTTCGGATTTAAACTTTTCCATGCCGAACGTAAGGACCTGGAAGACGGCGGTATTGTTATAGAGGTCCACTATCAATCCCGGGAGGCCGTCCGCTTCGCTGAAAACTATCCGGCATGCGTTGGTGGCCGCCAACAGGGCCTTTCTCTTGCCAACGGCTTCGGATAGCCTCTTATAAAAAAAGTCCCTGTCTATCGGCTCGTCGGAGAACGTGAATAGCCTTATAACGATCTCGGATTTTGGATTGTAATAGCCGCGGCCGATGAATCTATTATTGTCGTCGACGACGGAGATGATGTCGCCGGGTTTGATCGCGGGAGCGGTCTTAAGGATCTGCGTCTTGAATATCCACGGATGGCCGGGCCTCAAGACCCCTTTTCTGCCCGACCTGACCTTTATCGTGTTTTCTCGCTTCATAGCCAGCCACACATGGCAAGGGCCGATATGGTCTTTGCGTCCACGATCCTGCCCGCCTTGAAAAGATCACGGACTTTAGTCCGGGTAAAGATATGACTTTTGATCACTTCATCCTTCTCGGCAATATGCTCCACTTTGCGCAAGCGCTCTGCCTTGTAGATCCTGATGCATTCCGTGGAGTAGCCCGGTACGGGGAATATCTTACCGAGATAACTGAATTTCCCGGCGGCAAATCCGGTCTCTTCGACTATCTCCCGCCTGGCGCACGCAAGAGGCGATTCGCGCTTATCGAGAGTGCCGGCGGGCAGTTCGTATATATAGGAATCGATGACGGGCCTGTACTGTCTTAATAAAATGAGCCTGTCCTTTGAAAGGAACGGCACGATGAGCGCCGCGCCGGGGTGCCTTATAGTTTCGAGGGTGGCGAGGTAGCCGTTCGGCAGCCGCATCTTCTTCACGACCAGCTTGATAAGTCTTCCGTTAAAAACCGCCCTATCTTTCATTCCCGCCATCTCCTATCGGCTTCTTAAAATATACCTGCGTCGCCACGCCCCCTACGGAAAATAAGTTCAGAGATCGTACGGGCGGCGTCCGTTCGATCTCCCTATATTTTATTCCCGCCTCGCTTAGCCTGACCCGGGTCGACTTAAAATCGTTGAATTTCACAAGTACTTCCGCCGAACCTGAATTTGCGGATATAAATCGTAATTGTTCCTTCACCGCCCCGCTAAACTCAACCTGGGCATCCATATAAGAGTACGTTACCAGTAAAACGTTGACCAGTAGAACCGCTAACAATACATTATATAGGTAATATACCAATTTTCCGCGTATAAATACAGCTAATATAAGAGAGATAAAGGGTATAAGCCATAACTGCGGCGCATACCTGGCCCACCATGCCTCCGGATTTACGAGGGCGAATAGGAGAAAAAATACGCTTGCCCCCGCGGCCAGGCATGTCTTTTTCGGATCGAGCTTGAAAGACGCCAGCATGATCAAAGACGCCAATATGAGCGCCCCGCCGAAGAGCGGACCAAAGCCGCCTATCCTGGTATCGGGACCGGCAAACGGCACCAATTCGTACGCGGAAAATGTAAACGGCCATTTGAGCGACGTGTTCATGGGCGTCTTAATATTTTCCGATCTCGAGAATATGGAAAAGGCCAGCTTTTCAAAGCGGTTCATCGAAGAAAAATTCTTCGGCATCTGTCCGTCTATAGGATCGAGGACGGAATAGAAAGGGTGCCCGTATTTTGCGCTGCTTGTAACATAAGGATTGAACCCGACGAGAAGCGCTCCTATGATGAAGCTTGCAAAAAATACTTTGCACATCTTAAAACGCATGCCGGGATCTTTATTCAGAAAAAGGAACGGCATAAAACCCGCGGTTATTACAAGAAAATATACAAGGCCGGAAAGCTTGACATTGATCATAAGGCACACGGCCGCTATGATAATGACCGGGGTCATCCTATCGTTCCGCGTATACGAAAGGAAAAGCAGCGCGATCAGTGAAATTATAAGAGAAGCCATCTGGCCGTCGACATAAAAACTCATAACCTGGCATATGCTTACAGGGTTGAATGAAAATAAGAAGGCTGTGAGCAGGGCTAGCGGCGGTTTTATCCGCCTTAAGCTCAGGAGGGCGGCAAAGGACAGGAAAAATGACGCTAGCATGAACAGGAGATTAAAAGCTTTGCTCTGCTCGATCCGGCCCGTAACCTTATATAGAACCGCCGCGCATATCCAGGGGCCTTTAGAATAAGGGTTCAGCCATTTATCGGCAATATTCAGGCTGGAAGGAAGTTGTGTGTAAAAAGGGTTCCAACCGTTCGCCAGCCGGATGACCGCTTCCTGATGAAATACCTGGCTATCGCACCAGACATCATAAAATCTTCCGCTTAGACATACGGAACCCAGGATGATCACGGCTACCAGCAGTATTAACGCGCAGAGCGTTCTGGCCCTATGCGTCTTATAATATAGCCTTATGCCCCACCACGCTAAAAGAACGGATGCCGATATCCCCGCAAAAAGGCTGACAGGCGATATTGTAAAACCGAATATAAACAGGATGGCGCTTACCAATAAGATCGAGAATATGAAGAATAGTAACAGGGAGCCCAGGAGAATGCAAAAATCTATTATTCGATTATCCATCAGGGTATAAAAATGGTGCCGAGGGGCAGGATTGAACTGCCTACGCCCGCGTTTTCAGCGCGGCGCTCTACCAATGAGCTACCTCGGCACTTTGATCTTACAAAAAATATATATCTTTTTATCACGAAAGGCGGTTTAAAGTCAACTGCATACTCCGGCCTATATAAGCCCCTCGACGTAATGCTCGGCGCTGAACGCGGCGGTCGCGCCGTCGCCCGTCGCCGTAACTACCTGCCGTAAAAGCTTCTTCCTTACATCGCCGCACGCAAATATGCCCTCTACAGAGGTCTTCATATCATCATCGGCCAATATACAGCCTTTTTCATCGGTCTTTACCAGGCTCTTTACTATCTGCGAATTCGGCGTGGTCCCCACCAGCATAAAGACGGCGTCTGCCCTGACCTCTGAGACCTTTTCCGTCTTAACGTCTTTCACCACAACGGTTTCGACCCTGTCGGTGCCTTTTATCTCTACGGCCACGGAATCGAGGACAAACTCTATTCTTTTGTTGGCAAAGGCCCTCTCCTGCAGTATTTTAGTGGCCCGCAGCTTGTCGCGCCTGTGCACCACCGTTACTTTCCGCGCAAATTTCGTCAGGAATATGGCGTCCTCAAGCGCTGTATCGCCGCCGCCTATCACCGCCACATCCTTACCTTTAAATAGCGGCCCGTCGCATGTAGCGCAATAAGATACGCCGCGGCCCGTGAGTTTCTGCTCGCCGGGAATATTTAACTTATTCCAGCCGGCGCCGGTCGCTATTATAAGGGAGAGCGCCTCCAATACCGGCCCTTCCTGCAGACGTACCTTAAAGCCGTCTTTCGCGCCTGATTTCAATTCGACGCCTGACACTTCCGCCGTCTTTACTTCGAGGCCGAAATGGCTTGCCTGTTTGAACATCCACTCGGCGAGGTCCGGCCCTTTTATGCCTTCCGGGAAGCCCGGAAAATTCTCGATCGTATCGGCCACCAGGACCTGGCCGCCGCATAGCGCTTTTTCCACCAGCAGCACCTTCGTCCTGGCCCTGCACGCATAAAGCGCCGCCGTCATGCCGGCCGGCCCGCCGCCTATTATCACTATTTCATACGCAGTACGCATCGTCTAGGCGCCTAATTTAAGATAGTATTTGCCGTAATAGAAGTCGTTCAGGTTCTCGCCTTTGGCTGTGAGGCGTTTTCTCTTCGCCTTCCGCTTTATGGCTTGCTTCAACTTCATCTGACGCTGAGTTCTAAGTCCCATATGGTCTCCTTTCTTTAGATTTACCGTCTCGCTGTATGTATAAACAGTACCAGGCCGAAAACAAAAAACGCCGCGTTCGGCAGCGATACGCCCAATATCGGCGGCACCGCTCCGCGCAGCGACATCGCTATCCCGCCTAAAAACGTGCCCCAGTATACCGCGAAGAGA
>JAQURV010000050.1 GCA_029004355.1 Candidatus Omnitrophota bacterium | reverse complement strand
AACATAAACAGGAAGACGAAAGACCTGAAACTATTCGAGCTTGGAAAGATATATACGAAAGAGTCGGAAACAAAATTCGGCGAAAAGAGATATCTTGCTATCGGGATGGCCGGGGAAGTATCCGGCTGGGCACAGGTGTCGAGGCCGTGCGGGTTCTTCGACCTTAAGGGTGCCGTCGATACCGTCCTGTCGGAACTGGGGATAACCAAGGTCGCGTTTAAAGCGGCGCGCAATGAGGCATACGCGCATTCGTGCGCGGCTTCTATCGAGATCGAAGGCGAGGATATAGGCTATGCGGGAGAAGTCGCGAAGAAGGTCCTCCATAATTTCGATATTAAAGAGACGGTCTATTTTTGCGAGATATCCTTAGAAACGGTCTTTAAACACGTCAACCTTGAAAAGCGCTTCAAGGAGCTTCCGAAGTATCCGTCGGTCTCGAGGGACATGTCTTTGGTGGTGCCGAAGGAAACTTTAAACTCAAATATTATGGCCCTGGCCAGGGAAACGGGCGGGGCAATACTGAACAGCATCCAGCTTATCGACAGATATGCCGGCAAGCAGATCCCCGACGGGAAAATAAGCCTTACCTACAGGCTGGAGTATCGGGATCCGGCCAAGACGCTCGAAGAGAAAGAGGTCTCTTCGGTCCACGCGAAGATCCTGCGGTTACTAGAGGAGAGATGCGGCGCGAAGCTGCGCTAGGGCATACACCGGCGATTTGCCTTTCGGAAAATCCTGTGATATACTTTCATTTGAAAGAAGAAATCCCTGCGGTGCGCGCGATTGGACTGAAGAATCTTGAGCCAACAGTACCTTGAAAGGGAGCCTAACTGAATGGACGCTTAGGCGTTTATCCGAGGGCCCCCACCTGATGAAAATCGGGGTCAAGATTAATCAATTTCACACGGCACAGGCGGGGATTTTTTAATTATGGACCTTTTCGAGAAGGAAAAGAAAAAGATTAAAGGCAATGAGCCGCTGGCCGCGAGGATGAGGCCGCGGACCCTCGACGATTTTGCAGGCCAGGAACACATACTGGGGCCCGACAAGCTCCTGCGTCGGCTCATCGAATCCGACACCATCTCCTCGCTCATACTCTTCGGACCTCCCGGATGCGGCAAGACGACCCTCGCCCTCATCATAAGCGAAAAGACAAATTCCAAGTTCGAGAGGATAAACGCCGCGTCAAATAACGTTGCCGATATGCGCCGTATAATAGATCAGGCGCATAAACGCCAGTCCATCGACGGGAAACGGACCATACTGTTGATAGACGAGATCCACCGTTTCAATAAGGCCCAGCAGGATGTCCTGATGCCCGACGTCGAAGCGGGCAATCCGGTCCTCATCGGTACCACGACCCACAACCCTTTCTTCTACGTGAACGCGGCGCTCCTTTCGCGTTCCCAGGTATTCGAATTCAAAAAATTATCCGATAAAGACGTTGTGGCCATAGCGAAGAAAGCCATTTCGGACAAAGACAGCGGCCTGGGTAAGATGCCATTAGATATGGACGAAGAGGCGCTTCGGCACCTCGCCAAGGTTTCGGAAGGGGATGCGAGGCGCGCCCTCTCGGCGCTCGAAGTAGGCGCCCTTACCACGCCCCCGGGCAAAAATAAAAAGATACACTTCACGCTCAAAGTCGCGGAAGAATCGATACAGAAAAAAGCGGTCGTCTACGATAAGGACGAAGACGAACATTACGACACCATCTCCGCGTTCATCAAATCGATGCGCGGGTCCGATCCGGACGCGGCATTATACTGGATGGCCAAGATGATCTATGCGGGCGAGGACCCGCGGTTTATCGCGCGCAGGATAATCATCTGCGCCGCCGAGGATGTCGGCCTTGCCGATCCCCAGGCGATCATAATCGCCAACGCCGCCCTGCAGGTCTCGGAGTTCGTCGGGATGCCGGAGGCGCGGATACCTCTCGCCGAAGCCGCCGTCTATGTGGCGTGCGCGCCGAAGTCGAATGCCGCGTACTTAGGAGTCGAATCTGCCATAAAGGACGTGGAAGAGGGCAAAGTCCTCGAAGTCCCGACCCACCTCAAAGACGCAAATCTCGACAGCGAGGCCTTCGGCCACGGTAAGGGCTATAAATACGCCCATGAGTTCAAAGACCATTATGTGAAACAGGAGTATAAGCCGTCGGATAAGAGATACTATTTCCCGACGGAGATGGGCTACGAGAAGAAGATAAAAGAGTGGCTCGAAAAACTGAAGAAGGGCGAGTAAAATTTTTCGATTCAGCATCGTAATGTGCTGTGCCTTAGCGGTTCGTAAACCTCGGGGTTGTGCTTCGCAGGGACGCGCAAATTTTAACCATGTAAAATTTGCGCTCGAAAAAAATTGCTCGGACGCTGCCTCGCAATTTTTATGCCCTGCTCGCCTCGCTTCGCTCGGCGAAGCGGGCTTAAGCACGAACCCCTCGGTTTCCGAACCACATCGCCACATCACATTACCGAGGACCCGAAAAATTTCAATAGTGCGAACGTAACGAGTTTTAGGTTCTAACTGGAGAGATATGAATAAAAAATGTATCGCGATGCTGTCGGGGGGCTTGGACAGCATTTTGGCTATAAAGGTGATGCAGGAGCAGGGCGTTGAGGTCCGGGCGGTCAATTTTTCGATCGACTTTTGCGCATGCATTATGCAAAACGGCGAGAATGTCGCTACAAAGGCCGCAAAAGCGCTCGGCGTGCCGGTAAAAGTCGTCGATATCACCGAAGAGTACCTCACCGTCCTTAAAAATCCCAGGCACGGCTACGGCGCGAACATCAACCCCTGCATAGACTGTAAGATATTTATGCTCAAAAAAGCGAAGGAGATAATGGCGGAGTCCGGAGCGTCGTTTATTATTACGGGCGAGGTCCTGGGTGAACGGCCGATGTCGCAAAGGCTGGACGCGCTGAATATCATCGCAAGAGATTCGGGACTAAAAGGGTTTCTCTTGAGGCCGCTGTCCGCAAAACTTTTAGACCCGACTATCCCGGAAAAGGAAGGCGTCGTCGACAGGGAAAAGCTTCTTGATATTTCAGGCAGGTCGCGCAAGCCCCAATTCGCCCTCGCCGACAAATACGGCATAAAAGAATATCCAAATCCTGCCGGAGGGTGCCTTTTAACGGATCCCGGCTTCACCAGCCGGGTAAAAGACCTTATAAAACATGACGCGCTCACTACGGAGAACCTGAAATTTTTGACCGTCGGCAGGCACTTCAGGCTTTCGCCTTCGGCGAAGCTTGCCGTAGGAAGAGACCAGGGAGAGAATGAAGTCCTGGAGGCCATGGCCACGGAAAAAGACACGTTCTTTAAGTTGAAAGACCGGCAGGGGCCATTAGCGGTCCTGCGCGGGGCGTGCGACGATAAGATTATACCGCTAGCCGCGAGCGTTGCGGCGTATCATACAAAATTCAGGACCGAGCCGAACTTATCGGTTAACTATTGGAGCGGCGGATCACAGGAGAAGAAGACGGTATCGGTTCGTCCCGCCAGCCTTAACGAAATAGAGAGCTTGAGATTATGAAGTGCCCACTTTGCTCCGTCGAGCTGCAGATCTTTCCTAAGGGCGACAGAGAAATATACGTCTGCCCTGAATGCCTGTCCGCCTTGATGGCCAATGAAGACGCCTTAGAGCCGCTCAAGAGCTTTTGCAGCAGGGAAGTGCTTACGGACCTGATAGATAATATGTTCGAACCGTCTTTCTTTACGGGCGCAAAGAAGATCTTAAAGCCGGCAGACGGTCTTAACTGCCCGCAGTTTAAGTCGCGTATGGAAAATTACGATTTCGGGAATAAGACAAAATTTTTCGTGAACAAGTGCCCCGGATGCGGATCGATATGGCTCAATAAGGTGCAGATCCCGCTCGTCACCGTGGCGCTTCTTAAGGATAGCGCCGAGGACCGCGATTTTAAACGGGCAGTAAACGAACTCTACAAAACGCTTGCCGCAAGACGCAGTTCCAGGATAAGATCGATCGATGAGATGATCGAGCCTTATATAGCCATACCGCTCTCTTTTTTAGGCTACGCCTTCCCGGCCGGCGATAACGTGCTGACCAAGCGCTACCCATACGTTACCGTCGGGATAATCGTACTATGCGCCTTCATGTTCTTTCCGGGAGAGCCGGCCATGACCTCCCTCAGCCTCATTGCCGATAAAGTGGTAAAGGAGAAAGAGTTCTACAGGCTCATCACTGCAGCATTTTTACATGCCGGCATACTGCACATCCTGGGCAATATGTGGTTTTTATGGGTTTTCGGAAGGAGCGTCGAGGACAGAATGGGGCGGGTTCCTTACGCAGCGCTCTTTTTAACCAGCGCCGTTTTTTCCAGCATCCTTTTTATAGCGACGATAAAAGACGGTTCCGTACCGTGCGTCGGCGCGAGCGGGGCAATATCGGGCGTAATAGGGGCATATTTGATATTATTGCCCAAAGCGAAGATAAAGTTCAATATCTACTGGAAATACGGTACGCAAAGATTTGCCACCTATGCACCCTCCTGGGCCTACATACTCGTCTGGATACTGATGAATGTATTTTTCGGCATGATGGAAGCGGGCAGTAAGACCGTAGGGGTCGCGTATTGGGGGCACATCGGGGGATTTGTCGGGGGGATAATCTTCGCGGAGATGTACAAGAACCTCAAGCGGGTATAGTCCTGCCCTTGGCCCACTCCCGCAGAGCAAGGACATCCTCTCTCTTCAGCGCCGCCAGGGGCTTGGTAGATCGAAGACCTTCGATGATAGTTTCGGTAGTGACCTGTGTCTTCTCACCGGATGCTTTGTATAGGGCCGAGATGACGGCCTGCTCTATCTCTGCCCCGCTGAAGTCCGCGGCCTTATCGGCCAGCAAGGCACAGTCAAATTTTTCCGTCTCAAGCCCTCTCTTCGAAAAATGAATTTTAAATAAAGATTCCCTCGCATTTTTATCGGGCAGGTCGACAAAGAATGTTTCGTCGAAGCGGCCCTTTCTTAAAAATTCCGGAGGAAGCGCGCGTATATTATTTGCCGTCGCGGCCAGGAAACACCCGCCTTTTCGTTCCTGCATCCATGTCAGGAATGTGCCGAGTATGCGCTGGGAAACCCCTCCGTCTATCTCCCCTCCGGAGGCGGCAAAGCCTTTCTCTATCTCATCGATCCAAAGACAGAGAGGGCACAATTTTTCGACTATCATAAGGACTTTTTTCAGGTTCTGTTCGGTTTCGCCTATGTATTTGCTGTACAATCCGCCTATATCGAGCCTGTATATGGGAAGGTTGAGCTCCCTCGCCACGACTTTTATTGCCAGGCTCTTTCCGCAGCCCTGTACGCCCATAAGCATTATGCCTTTAGGGGGCGGCAATGTACCGGCAGCGTCGCCGGAGAAACTCCCCTTACGATCCGCGAGCCATCGTTTTAGATTGTCGAAATCCGCCAGGTCATCCCGGCTTTCCGAAATGCAGAACTCGAGCAGGCCTTCCTGGTCGAATATTTTTTTCTTATAAGTTTCGATATTCGCGAGATCTTTGATATCGAGGATATTGTCGTCGGCTACGCACTGGTTCAAAACGTTCTTTATCTGGTGCATCGATAACCCTTTCAATGCCCTGGCCATCTTGGCTGTATCCTCGCGCGCAAGCGTCACCATCACCTTTTTTACGGAGGTCTTGAATTCATATATGATGTCCGTCAATGCGTTGGCGATCTCTTTTTCCGAAGGGTATCCGGTTACTATGTGCGCCGCGTCGCTCTCTATCTCTTTGGGAAGCTTATATTCCGCCGCCGTGATGACGACGGTATTTTTTGTGTTACGTATGGCGCCGACGAGGTCCCGGAAGAGCCTTAGCACGATGACATCGTCGAGGTATTTGTGGAAGTCTTTGAGGATTATGAGCCCCGGGGTTACGCCGGGTTCTTTCGCGAAATCGAGGACCGTCCTCAGCATCCGGACAGGTTCCTGGGTCTGGTAGTAAGAGGATTCTTTTTCGCCCCGCTTAAGGCCCTCGGTCACGGACCATTTATAGCATAACATGCCTAATCCGTCGGCTATCTTTTCAAGTTGTTTAGTGGCATACTCTTCGTCGATAGATTCCAGGTATATGACGGGGTATTTGGACTTGACCAATAACATCAGCTCTTCATTAATGAACATGCTCCAATTATACCACGAGCTTGCGGAATTAAAAAGATTGACATAAAATAGATGCGGGATGTAAGATAAGAATGAAGTTTTTAATGGGGAGGCCGTGATGCGGCCTGAGAGTTCCGCGTATCGAGCGGATTACCCTATGAACCTGTTCGCCATCGTCTAGGCGAGTGGCGAAATCTCGACAAACAGTTGTTAGAATCCGGTTTGTCGGAATCTGGGTCATGCCAGCGTAGGGAGTTAAAGATAGGCCCTTATGCTCCGGCATATGGGTTTTTTTATGAAGAAGATAAAAGAGCACAGCCTGTATCTGTTGCTGACCGAAGAATACTGCTGCGGCAGAAATGTCGTCGAGATCGCCAGGCACGCCATAGCCGGCGGCGTGGACCTTATACAGCTGCGTGAAAAAAACAATCTAAGGAGCGATATCGCCGATATTGCCAGGTCGCTTGCGGCGCTTTGCAAAAAAAATAAAGTGACATTTATCATCAACGACGACCCCATCCTTGCCAAGACGGTCGATGCCGACGGCGTACATCTGGGGCAGGGGGACCTGAAACTCTTTACCGTCAAAGAGGCGCGGAAGATCCTGGGCGCCAGGAAACTAATAGGATTGTCGATGAGTTCTGTCAAAGATATAGCTAACGCGAACAACAAAGATATCGACTATATAGGTTTCGGGCCTGTCTTTCCGACGGCGATAAAAGAAGGCTGCGTCGGCACAAAATGCGTCGCGAAGGTCCTGGCGTCCTCAAAGACTCCGGTGTTTTTCATCGGGGGCATAAATTTTAACAATGTGGACAAGCTCCTGGCTAAAGGCGCGAAGAATATAGCGGTCATCCGCGCCATATCGGAAGCGGACGACATAAAAGCGGCGGCAAAAAATTTCAAAGAAAAATTAAAGAAAGCAAAACATGGAAAAACTGCCTGAATTGGGGAAGATACACCCCGGATTTTTTAATAAGGTCATATACCCGAGGCTGGGGATGCCAGACAGATCGGTGCTGGTGGGGCCCCGGCATGGCGTCGATTTCGGCGTCGTAGACCTCGGCGACAAGGTAATGGTACTGTCGGCCGACCCTTTCTATATCGCCAGGGAATTGGGCGTAGAGAAAGCGGCATGGTTCGCGGTCCATATCCTTGCCAGCGATGTTGCCGTGAGCGGGATCCGCCCTAAATATATGGCGGTAGACCTGAATCTGCCGCCGGAGATGACGGAAGACGAGCTTACGCGCATGTGGAAGACCGTCCATAGCGAATGTAAAAAACTCGGGATCGCGATCGTAACGGGACATACCGCGCGTTATGCCGGCTGTAACTATCCGATGGTGGGCGGCGCGACGGTCTTCGGGATAGATAAAAAAGCGAAGCTCATCAACCCCAGGATCGATGTCGGCGACCTGATGATAGTCTCGAAGGGGCCGGCAATAGAGACGACGGGGCTCATGTCGGCGTATTTCCCAAAGTTTCTCGAGGAAAGATACGGCAAGGCCTTTGTGAAGAGAGCCCAGGACGTATATTACCAGATGTCGACGGTAAAAGACGCTGCCATAGCGGCGAAGGCGGGCAAAGTTACGGCGATGCACGATGCGACCGAATGCGGCGTATTCGGCGGCTTGTATGAGATGGCCGTGCATAGCCGCGTCGGGCTGAATATATATGCAGATGAGATCATCATGCAGGACGTTGTTAAAAAAACGTGCAAATATTTCGGCATAGATCCCTATTGCGCGATAAGCGAAGGGACGCTTCTTGCGTCCGCTAAACCGGGCGGAGCGAAAGCGGTCGTGCGGGCCCTCCAGGACGAAGGTATCCCGGCCAGCATAGCCGGGGAAGCTGTGCCGCCAAAGAACGGCATCCATGTCATCAGCGGCGGGAAGAAGCGCCGGCTCGAACATCCGAAAGTGGACCCGTTCTGGATAAAGTTTGAGGAGTATCTGAAGAAATAGAGGAGTTTACATGAAGTTGGATGAAATAAAGATATCTAAAGCTATAATCGAGGCGTATAACAAGAAGCTTATCGACGCCCTCCAGGTAGATGTTGCCATAGTAGGGGCCGGGCCCGCGGGAATGGTATGCGGGTATTATCTGGCAAAGAAGAATAAGAAAGTGGCGATCTTCGAGAGAAAACTATCCGTAGGCGGCGGCATGTGGGGCGGCGGGATCATGTTTAACGAGATAGTGGTGCAGGAAAAAGCAAAGGGGATACTCGACGAGCTCGGAGTGAATACCAGGGCCTGCGAGAAGGGTTACTACCTGGCCGATTCCGTAGAATCGGTCTCTACGATATGTTCCAAAGCCGTTAAGGCGGGAGTCAAGGTATTCAATCTCTTGAGCGTTGAGGACGTGATGATAAGGAAGAACAGGATATGCGGTCTCGTCCTTAACTGGACAGCGGTGGAGATGGCCAGGCTACACGTAGACCCCATAACAATGGCTGCCCGTTTTGTGGTCGACGCTACAGGACATGCGGCGGAAGTAGCGCATATCGTGGAAAGAAAATCCGGCATAGCGTTAAAGACGAAGACAGGCAAGGTTATGGGTGAGCAGTCGATGTGGGCGGATGTAGGGGAAGATACGATAGTCAGGAATTCGAAAGAGGCCGCCCCCGGTCTATATGCCTGCGGCATGTGCGCCAACGCCATATTCGGCGGCCCGAGGATGGGTCCTATATTCGGCGGCATGCTCCTGTCGGGTCGAAAGACGGCCGAAATACTCGCGAAGAGGCTTTAGGGGTATTTTTTTATTCTCATTGTAAACCATATATGATAATATAGTTTACAATGAAGACCGATTATCAGGCGATACGTCCGCTTCTCGAGCTTCCGCTCCCGAGGCTTATTGCGATGGCCGACGGGGTAAGGGCCGGGAAGACCGGGCCGCGGCTCGACCTTTGCACGATACTGAACGCGAAATCAGGTTCATGCGCGGAGGACTGTAAATTCTGCGCCCAGTCCTGCCGCCACCGGACCGGTATAGAGACTTACCCCCTGAAGGCCGACGATGAAATATTCGCGGCGGCAGTTGCCGCCAAGAAGAACGGCGCCGGCCGCTTCGGCATCGTAACCAGCGGCAACGCTCTTACCAAAAAAGAATTAGAAAGGCTCTCCGGCTGCATATCGAAGATCCGGGCCGGGGTCGGCATAAAAATTTGCGCGTCGCTTGGTAAGCTCGGCGAAAACGAGCTGAGGTCCTTAAAAAAAGCAGGGATCAGCCGGTACCACCACAATATCGAAACATCTCCCCGGTATTTCCGCAAGATCGTGACCACCCATACTTTCGAAGAACGGCTCGGGACCATCAAGGCCGCGAAGGCCGCCGGGCTCGAGGTCTGTTCCGGAGGCATTATAGGTATGGGCGAGACGTGGAGAGACAGGATCGAGATGGCCCTTATATTAAAGAAACTCGACGTTGATTCGGTCCCGGTAAATATACTGGTCCCTATAGACGGCACGCCGCTTAAAGGGGCAAACAAGATCTCCTGCGTCGACGCCATCAGGACCATAGCGATCTACAGGGTAATACTGAAAGATAAGACGGTAAAATTGGCCGCGGGCAGGGAGACGGTGTTGAAGGATTTTCAGGCATCGGCCTTTATGGCCGGCGCCAACGGAATGCTCATCGGCGGATACCTTACCGTAAAAGGAAGAG
>JAQURV010000049.1 GCA_029004355.1 Candidatus Omnitrophota bacterium | reverse complement strand
TACCGTCGAAACTTACGGCATCGCCGAATTTACCGCCATCGGCGCATACCTTAGCGTCTCCGTTCAGCGTCACAGTATGCTGCATATATGAACCGTCGGAAGCATCGCCCATGTGCAGGAGTAATTTGGACGCCGTATCGGGACATGAGTCTAGCTGCAGGGCAAGCCCGGCATCTGTAAGCTCTATATCCAGGCCGTCCATCGTAAAACCATCAATGCCGTCCGCGATGTCCGTCGCGAGAAAACTTTGATTCTCCACTGTTACACTGCCTCCGTCATATGAGTAGTTATATTCCCCGCCTTGTGCGTCTATTACTTTCACCAGTTTATGATCGGTGCCGTAAACATAATGGATGTCATCCGCCACTAATTCAAACCCCGCGATCGCTGTGGGGCTAGCTTGATCATACAGGTAATTTAATATCTTCCCGTCGGGATACATGATCCGGTCCAATCGGCCGGTGTTATCATATCTGTATTCGATGCCGTCCCGGATCACTGTTACATAAGCCGGTCCAAGACCGCCCATCTCGTACTTGTAGTTCGTGACCTTACCATCCGGCGCCGTCACAGACTTCGTCCAGCCATTTTGATAATACTCAATGCTCGCCCCGTCCGCCTTAACCTCTTTTACGACGACACTGTTTTGCACAAAATATTTCACGCCGTCCTTCTCTATGACGTATCCGCCAGCGTCCCCGTCAACCCTGATAAAGTCTTTGTATATAGTCCCATCCGCTTTCACGATCGATTCTATCTCGCCGCCGTTATAGCTTATAATGTCACCGGCCTCATTCTTCACGCGGATGAGTTTCTGCGTGGTGACTTCGCTGCCTGAGGCGTCTTTAGAGTAGGTATATTCGTACGTCCTCCCGCTTTCTTCGAGAAAAACGATTTTATTATTTTTATCGTAAGAACGTTTCACACCGTCGATATCCTCGATCACGGTGAGATCTCCTTCATACGTATAGATATAACGGTTGATGAGCTTGCCCGATCGGCTGACCGTCGAACCTGAGATCTTTTTATCGGCGTTATACTCATAGGCGGTCACAAGGCTATTCTTATCCGTAACGCTTATGAGGAGCTCGTCCTTGTAGCGTTTCACATCGCCGGCCTTCACATCTTCGATCACAGTGATCTCTTCGTCCGCGTCGTCGTATTCATACGCGTACTCGTATATAAGCTCGCTTCCTTTATATACATGCCTGATCCTGCCGTACGCATATTCGGATATTGCGGGGATCGGGTCTTCGGTTGTCGGCAAAATTTCCTGGCGGATTATGTTGTAGTTATTATCGTAGGTAACGGCGGTAATGCCGTCGCTCGTAACGATAGACGTCACCTTGCCGGCAGGATCAACATTATAGGAATAGTCTATCACCTTGCCGTCTTTGGTCTTGAGCTGGACAAGCCTCTTATCCGCGTCATATTTTTGGCAGACTATCGCTTCCGGGTCTTCTATGTTCGCCGCGTCGGCGGCGGTTACCTGCGCGATAGTGAATCTCGAACCGCTCTCCTCGATCTCGGAGTAGGCATAATTTATCCCGCTCTTGGCGTAACTCATTATATTGCCGGACACATCATAAGTAATAACGGTGCCGTCCGAATGCTCTACTGTCGTTAAAACACCGTCTTTATACGTAACAACTACATTGTCGGGCCTTCTGATCCTGGCGCTCACGAGCTTCCCGCCGACGAACTCCGCCTCTTCTATCACCGTCCCGTCGGCCTGCTCTATGCGGGTCACGCTTCCGTCGGTTATCGCGAACGTCAGCCCGGTATTTTGATCCGTAACACGGGAGAGCTTCCCGTATTCGTTATATATCCTCTTTATACCGTCGCGGTCGACGGCCACCCCTTTTATATTGTCCAGGACATCCAGGTCATAAGCATATGAAGCGAATATGCCGGATGCGTCTTCGATGCCGTTAAGGAGCCCTCCGGAATATGTAAGTTCGGCGCCGTCAAGACCTGTCGCGCTTGTGATGATACGCTCTTTGTCGTATTCGATCTTTCCGCAGGGAAAGGCGTTGAATGAAAATTCCGGGGAGCTGAATACTTCGGGACTGTTAATAACGGTTACTTCCGGAGATCTCTGTATATCGAATTTGATCGAATTTATCTGTATGTTCGCGTCGTATCCTCCTGAAACGCTCCAGTCGTTCAGCCACTTGATCCGCACCACGTGCGTTCCTTCGATCTTGCCCAGGCTTAAGGAGCCTTCATGATAGGCGAGCATATCGGCGGAGATCTTAAAAATACCCTTGGACGTCCCGTCGATATAGACCTCTACCTTAAAATACGGATATCTCGAATCTATCTTTCCTATGTTTTTTGCCGACACGATGATGGAGGCGCTTTTGTTGCCCGACCCGAAGTCGATGGAATAATCGCGATATTTGTTCCCCCAGTATGTGTAGACGGAACCGTCGGAAGCCGTATACCACGAATCTTTGGCGATGGCCTTCGAAAGAACGGTATCGATCGCCGCGTTATCGTATTCGGTGCGCTTCTCCAGCGACAACAGAGCGCCGTTGTCATCCTTATTATAGGTATAGGTTGTAGAGGAACCGGCGACGGGCGGGGCTATATACCGGCTTAAGGCCGATGTAAAAGTGCCGTCTTCATTCGCTTTTATATCGAAGATATACCGGCCCAGATCGCTTTCCGTGATCTCTGAGATGACGCCGCTATCGTATTTGATAGTCTTTCCGTCTTTAAATACGACTTTCGTGAGCCTACCGGCGGTATCATAATGGGACTCTTTCTTATCATCTGTCATGATCGTTTCGAGGATATTGCCCTCGCTGTCTTCCTGATATGAGTAGACGGCGGAGCTAGCGTCCGGATAAACGACAGACTCGATCAATTCTTCGCTATTATAGTTGTAGACGGTCCCGTCCGGCCTCGTTACTCTTACGACCTTGCCGCCGGCAACGGTCTGGATAGTTCCATCGCTATACGTTATTTCGGCGCCGATGAGATTATCATTCTCATCTACTACTATATTGCGCAGGATCGTGCCGTCTGTCTTTTTAATGGAGTCTATCGCGTTATTCTTATAATGGATGACGTCGCCCGAGGCAGCAGTAATACTAAGGATAGGCGCATCCGCATCGCCGGATTGCCCTCCGGCCTGGGAGGCTCCGCCGTCTTCGGCTGAGGCCGAGGCCATGGGCTGAACTGTCTTAGCGCCTCCTCCGCCCCTTGGGCCCTGCAATGTTACGGAATTGTCGCCTTCGGGTTGCGGAACCGCGGAATCAATTATGCCGGCCGCTGAGACGCTATTTGCAAAATTTTCCGCGTCCTGCTTCTGGCTGATTATGCTTTCCTGGATGGCCTGCTGGTTTTGGAGATATGAAGGGGCGAATGTCTGGGCCTGGTTATCGGATTGCCTGTTCAAGACCGTTTCGACCAGGTCACCGGCCCACGCGACCTGCTGAAACAAAAAGATCCCGGCCACCAGGCACGAGATCGCTTTAAATACTATCCTGACTTTGCCCGGCATGATCATGGAATACCTCACGCAGTTTGAGCCAAGCAAAAGAAGTATATCACATACTTCTTATTTTGTCAAGTTTATTTAATTTTTTGTCAAACGCTAGATTATTACGATGGAGAGGTCTTTGGAGTCGGCGAATTCGATGATCTCGTCTTTGTCCATGAGGAGCGTCTTGTCGGCTTCGAGGGCGAGGGCTTTCCCGCCTGACCGCGCGAGGGTCTTTATAGTCTCTATTCCGACGAGCGGGACGTCGAAACGCATATCCTGGTCCGGCCTTGCCACTTTGACCACGACGAAGCCGCCTTCCACGAGGGTGCCTGTGCGGGCGATCGTATCGTCGGTACCTTCCACCGCCTCGACGGATATAACGGTCTTCTCTTTTATCGCTATGGTCTGGCCTATATCAAATCCCGAAAGTTTTTTCGCCATATCGAAGCCGTATTTGATGTCGGCCCATTCTTCCGGCGATGGTTCGCGTTTTGTCAGGGTGCCCCGGGATGGGATCAGGTCCTTCAGGTAAGTCGTCGAATCGAGCACCTCAATGCCTAGTTTGGAAAAAGCCTTATTGA
The DNA here is from genome assembly GCA_029004355.1 of Candidatus Omnitrophota bacterium. Lineage (GTDB taxonomy): Bacteria > Omnitrophota > Gorgyraeia > 2-01-FULL-45-10 > 2-01-FULL-45-10 > FEN-1322. The sequence continues at coordinate 5,850 of JAQURV010000049.1, read as the reverse complement.
TCTCGTTCAATATGGCGTAGTCCTTCCTGTCCTTCAGTTTACCGAGCATCTTTTTGGCATGATCATCGAGCGCGCCCTCGTCCTTAAAGAGGATATCTTTCTTTATCTTGCCGAGCATCACTATCTTTCTTATCCTTTCGGTGGCCAGGAGGAGGAGCCCCTTCTGGAGGCTGCCCCACGGTATCCAGTGGAGCTTCTCGACGGTCTTTTCGAGCTCGGGAGAGGTCACGCCTTTAAGCGCGAAAGCTATGACGGTATCGCCCTTCACTTTCGCGACGCGCGAGAATACTATCGGGAGCTTCCCCTCTCCGGCTACCAGGCCTATTCTTGCCATTCTGCTACGCCCTCCAATGGTTAGACTGAGGTAGAGCTTCGCAGCAATTGTGCAGGCAGAATGCTCCTGCGAAGCCATACCGGAGGTTACGAATTGATTGGCGAAGCAGAGCTATCATATTATTTTATCTCGTCGGGATTTATGAAGGCGAACATCATGTCGGCTTCGGCTACCACTTCGTTATCCACTTTTGCTACGCCGTGCGTCTTTACCATACCCATCTTTGATTTCAAAAGGTCGACTTCCATCCTGAGGACATCTCCCGGCACTACCGGCTTGCGAAACCTGGCGTTATCTATGGTCAGGAAGTACGCGAGTTTCCCGCGATTGACCGACATGCTGAGCGCGCCAACGCCGCCCACCTGCGCCATCGCCTCGATTATGAGGACGCCGGGCATTATCGGATGCCCCGGGAAGTGACCCTGGAAGAAAGGCTCGTTTATCGTCACGTTCTTTATGCCGACGATCTTATTTCCTCCGGATTCGAGTATCCTGTCGACAAGCAAAAACGGGTATCTGTGCGGCAGTATCTTCTGGATCGTGTTTATATCGAGTGACTTTCCTTCTATTACCAGCTCTTCCAGTCCCATGTCTTTATCCCTCTCTTAGTTTTTTCACGAGTTCCGCGTTTAAAGCGTGGCCGCTCTTTATCGCTACCACGTGCCCCATGATCGGCATACCTAAAATATACAGATCCCCTATAAGATCCAGTATCTTGTGCCTGACCGGCTCGTTGGGAAACCTTAAAGCCGTATTTACGGGTCCGGCCTTACCTATAACAAGAGTGTTGTCGTAATTGGCGCCTTTACCCAGCCCCCTCTTCAATAGTTCGCGCGCCTCTTCTTCAAGGCAGAATGTCCTTGCGGGGGCTATCTCCGTTTCGAAATCTTTTTCATTAACGATAATGCTGTAAAATTGCGTCCCGATAGCCGGGTCCTTATATGAAAGCGTGTATGAGATCCTGAATTGCTCGTCGGGAAATACCGCTATGAGGCTGTCTTTGGCGGAGCAGGCGGTGACCCTGCCCACTTTAAGAGAATTCCGGGCCTTCTCCTGTTCGACGACCCCTGAGCTCTTTATGAGATCGACGAAACTTTTGGCGCTTCCGTCGAGACCGGGGAGCTCCGTATTGTCGAGCTCGACGGCGATATTATCTATCGAAAGTCCGGAGAGCGCCGCGAGCAGATGTTCCGTCGTCTGGATCTGGCCTGGCCCGAACCCTAAAGTCGTTCTCCTCTCGACCGCATCCGAACTGCCCAGAGCTAACAAGCGAAGGTTAAGCGACGGCTTATCCGGCAGGTCCGTCCGGACAAAAGTGATCCCCGAATCCGCAGGAGAGCTCTTCAGGGTCAGCCTTACTTTTCCGCCGGTCTGGAGGCCTAAGCCCTCCACAGAAACTGATTTCGCGATCGTCCTCTGTTTTGGTCCGCTGGTCACTTCTCTAATTCTTTTATTTTGGCTTCGAGCTTTCTTACGCGCTCGAATAATTTTGGAAGGAGGCCCACCGCGGCTATCTGCTCTCTCGCCTTATCGGCAGGCCTGGCCGGGTACCAGAATAGCACCGTCTTGGCGGGATATGACTTATGTATGCCTGTCTTGGCGCCGGCCATGACAAAATCGCCGACTTTTACGTGGTCGGATACGCCGACTTGCCCGCCGAATACAACGTTCCTTCCGAGTTCTGAACTTCCCGCTATGCCGCACTGGGCCGCAACCACACAGTTGGGTCCTATGACGACATTGTGGGCTATCTGGACGAGATTATCTATCTTCGAACCTTTGCCTATAACGGTCTTATTGAAACGCGCCCTATCGATGGTAACGCAGGAGCCGAGCTCGACGTCGTCCTCTATGACTACGGTGCCCAGCTGCGGTATTTTTATATGCGTACCGTTTTGCTGGACATCGTAACCGAAACCGTCCGATCCTATGACCGTCCCGGGATGGATAATGACTCTGTCACCGACCACGATCTCTTCGCGTATCGTCACGTTGGGATAGAATACGCAATTTTTCCCGATCTTAGCGTTCTTCCCTATATAAGAGAAAGGATAGATAACGGTATTATCACCGATAGACACGCCCGATTCGACGACGGAATATGGTCCGACACTCACGCCCTGGCCGATGCGCGCATCTTTTGCTATCACGGCCGTGGGGTGGATCCCCTTCGGGTGAGGGATCCTCCCGGGCATCATTACCTCTATTACCCGGGAAAATGCTATAGAAGGGTTTTCGACTTTTATAATAGGTTTGTCGAAATCCCCGTTCAGATCTTTAGGGACTACTATGCAGCTCGCCTGCGTGGACTTAACGAGCTCCAAGGCCTGAGAACTTAAGATGAAAGCAAGCTCTCCTTTTTTGGCCTCGTTTATGCCGTTTATGCCGTCTATCAGGACCTCGCCATTCCCGATAAGTTCGCCATTTATGAATTTCGCGATATCCTTGGTCTTTGTCGGCATGACTTTACTTATTCAGCCTGGCCAGTATCTCGCTTGTCAGATCATACTGTTCGGAGCCGTAGAGCATTGTGCGTGAATTGACCACAAAGTCGAAACCGTTCGCCTTGGCATAGTCGGTGACGATCTTTTCGATATCCTTCATTATGCCGCCGAGCGCGTCGTTTCTCTCCTTCACAAGGTCATTCCTGGCCTTCGTGTCGTACTCCTGGAGCGCCTTTATCTTCACATCTATGATGTTCTGTTTTTCGGCTTTTCCTTTTTCGGAAAGGAGCGCCTGCTCGTCTTTCATCTTCTTTAATTCATCGACCATCTTTGTCCTATCGGCTTCTTTTGCTTTACCCTTCTCCTCCAACGACTTCTCGGCATCCTTGGTCTTCTTATATTCATCGAAGACCTTTGCGAGATCCACATAACCTATCTTCAACTCTTTTGCGAATGCCTTTTCGCATATCGGGCCGACAAACAGCCCCGCGGCGAATAACACAGCCGTTAGCAATACTATACTCTTCTTCATCTTGCTCCCCCTTTTGTTTTGTTTCCTCTTTTTGATTTAGAACCCTCTGCTCATGCTGAAATAGAACTGCCCTTCCTGCTTATCTTCATGATTTTTGCTGAGCGGATAACCGAAATCGACCTTGACGGGACCGAGAGGCGTCTTGACCCTAGCCCCGACCCCGACGCCTGATTTAAACTGCGAGGCGTTGTCCAAAAAATCATCCACTTTCTTCCAGACGTTACCTACGTCGTAGAATACCGCGCCCTTGATCACCTTCTCATATATCGGGAAAGTGAGTTCGATGTTGCCTATAAGTATCGCGTTGCCTCCTACAGGTTCGTTCGACCCGGTATCTCTCGGGCCCACATACCGCTCCTTGTAGCCTCGGATGGTATTGGCGCCGCCGGCGTAGAACCTTTCGTATACCGGCACATTTTTAGTGCTGCCGTAGGAATCCGCCAGGCCGCCTCTTGCCTTTGCTTCGAGAAGTAACTTATCAAAGAATGTGTGGTAATATATCGCCGAGGCGGTGCCCTTCCAGAAATCTTTGTCCCCGCCGAAGGGCCCTCCGGCCTCCTCTATAGATCCGCCCAGCATATAGCCTTTCGTAGGATTAAAGACGTTGTCCCTTGTATCCTGAGTCAGCGATAATGCCAGGCTGGAGATGTAATTACTGCCGTTTTCATCTTTAAGGTCCTGCGAAACGTTATTATCGAGGTTGGATATCTTGACATCCTCGAGCCTGTAGTAGAGGTCCGTCCTGAACGTGTCGGTAAGTTCCTTGCCCAGCCTCAGGTCGCCGCCGGTCCTGGTCTCATCGTAGGGCCAGCCGAGATCGGACTTCTTATCGTGCGTTGTCCTGTAGACATCGAATCCGCCGAGGAACGGGAAACCGAATATCCACGGATCGGTCCATCCTATATTGTAATTGGTCCTTACCATGCCTATTTCACCCTTGATGGTAAGGTTCTGCCCGCCGCCGGTGAAAGTCGGAAAGTTCATTATGTCGAAGTTCCTCTGGGTGATCTCGGCGAAACCCATCAACATATCGACAGAGCTGTAGCCGCCGCCGAAGGAGAACTCTCCGGTCTTCGTCTCCTTGACATTGACGACGAGGTTTTGCACATTCGGGTCATCCGTAGGTTCGGTATCAAAGCTTACGTTTTCGAAAAATCCCAGATTATACAACCTCTCTTTCGATCTCCTTATTCTATCGCCGTTGAATTTATCTCCGGGGAAAACCCTCAGCTCTCGCCTTACCACTACGTCGCGCGTCTTAAGGTTGCCGCGAATATCGACCTTGCCGATATAGACGATCTCTTTAGGCTCTATATTGTAAACCAGGTCCACGTTACCCGTCTGCGGATTCAGGTTCTTCTCGACGTCCACGATGACATTCATGTAGCCGTATTTGTAATAGAACTGCCTTACCGAAAAGACGTCTTCGCGCAAGTTTCTTGTCGAAAAAGGTTTTCCTTTTTTCATCGCGATATTCGCCCTGACGTCTTTTTCCGGATAGACCAACGTTCCCTTGAACGTTATATCGCCTACCAGATACTGCTTGCCCTCTCTTATCTCATAAGTTACGGCGAGGACTTTGCCGTCGGCGGAATAGTCCAGCTTCGGCGCCACCTCGACATCCATAAAGCCGATCTCGTCGTAAATGGACTTTATCTTATCGATATCATCCTGCAGCGTTTCGTCGTTAAATATACCCGGGTTAAATAACCAGGCCGGCTTCGTCCCCAGGATCTTCCGTATCTCTTTTGTCTTTATCGCCTTATTGCCGGTCACTTTGACGCTCGAGACCTTTACGTGTATCTTTTCGTCGACCGTTACCGTGATGATGGCCTTGTTGGTATCCTTATCCGTATCTATAGCATACTTCACATCGGCCTGCGGGAAACCTTTCTTTACATACATGTTCTTTATCTCTGATATGTCCTGCGCCAGAAGTGAAAGATTGAGCATCTCGTTCGGCTTTGATTTCATCGACGATTTCAGTTTCTGGGGCCTGAATTCGTTATTACCTTTAAAGACTATGTCCTCTATAACGGGCTTTTCCTCGACGACAAAAGTGACGGTGACCCCGCCCTGGAAATCTTCTACATCTATCGAGATATCCATGAAATACTGGGTAGCGAACAATTTTTTCAGATCGTCGTTCAGCACTTCCTGGCTGTATCTGTCCCCGATCTTCGTCCTGATCTTAGACAGGACGATCTCTGTGCTTATGGCCCTGTTGTTCTTGACCTTAAGGGCGGTAATGGTCTTGCCTTCGCTTGTCTGCGCCGGTGTTGTTTCGGAATACGCGCCGGATACGATCGTCAAAAATAAAAATAGTGCGGCTAAAGAAATCGCTGCTACCTTACGGTAAATCATTCTTCTACGCCCTTTCCTGATTAAACAGCGGTTGGGCTTCGAAGGAATGATCCCTGCGAAGCCAGACCTGAATTTTATGTGTCGATTGGCGGAGCAGAATCATGCGCTCTCCATGTCTACGCCTACGAACTCTTCGCTCTTCGGCGCCAGGTTTTCAAACCTCATATACTCGCCTA
>JAQURV010000048.1 GCA_029004355.1 Candidatus Omnitrophota bacterium | reverse complement strand
GCTTCGCCGTACAGGAGCCTGTCCTCTATCATCTGCTGTGCCACTCTCTGCTTGGCCTCTTCCAGTTTCTCGACAAGTTTCGGGCCGCTGTATATCGTCTTATATTTTTCGTAGATCGGCGCCAGCTGCCTGCCTATCTCGCGGTCGGTTATTATCTCCTCGTTGACAATAATGGCCACTTTATCGATAACCTCGCTCCAGGAAGCGCCGGCCATGAACATCAGCATAAGGAACAGGATAGTCTTCTTCATTTGGGAGGGACCGCCTTTTCGAATGCGTTCTCATTGACCTCGACTTTATACTTATTCTTCAGTTTCATAACGAGCGCGTTAAAGAGCTCCGCTTGTTTCTGTTTCTTCAGATCAGCCTCGATGGTACGCTTTGCTTCCTGGAAAGTCTTTACGCCGGGCTCTTTCTTGTCGGTCAGCTTTATTATGTGGTATCCAAACTGCGTCTGGACCACGCCGCTCGTCTGGCCGATCTCCAGTTTAAGACAGGCCCGCTCGAAATCAGGTACCAGCTGGCCCTCCCTGAAGAAGCCCACGTCGCCGCCGCGCGTCGCGGTCGCATCGATAGAATGCGTACGGGCAAGATCCTCGAACTTCGCGCCCTTGGCAATTTCGTCGGCAACCGCCAGCGCTTCCTTCTCATCCGACACCAGTATGTGAGAAGCCCTCCACATCGCGGGCGTCTTAAATTCGACTTTATGTTCGTCGTAAAACTTCTTCATCTCTTCTTCCGTGACAACGATCTTGTCTTCGACTTCGTTCTTCACGAGCTTTGCCATGACTATCTTCTTCTTCGCATCATTGACAAGCTCTCTTACTTCCTTGTCCCTGTCGATGCCTCCCCTGACGCCCTCTTCGTAGCATAGCGCCTCGACGATCATCTCTTCTACATAACGCTTAGGGTCCTTTTCGACTATGTTCTGATAATAGGCAGGCATCTTGGCTATCCTTGCCTTGAGATCCTTTTCTGTGATGACCGTGTTGCTCGCCCGGGCAATGACCTTATTGCCCGCGTCTTCTTTTTTCGCGCATCCGCAGAAGATAACGGCTAAAATAGCCGGGACAGCGATACCTGTTGATATAAGTCTTTTCATTTTTATTTAAGCCTTTTGAGCGATAACCAGGTATTGCTCCGCGATAGAATTTATAAGACAATTTTTAAACACTTTGTTTATCCTCTTCTTCATCTTTGAAGCGCGTATTGCATGATCGACGGCTATTATATCGAAACCTGCGTCAGCGAACATCTTCCGTATGCTTTTTATCGTAAAGAACCTGAGGTGGCTCCTGTCGAGTATCCCGGCGTCCTCATAGTTCCACTCGTATCTGCGGAGCATCTTGACAGTCTTGTAATGCGCGATATTGGGTATGCTCGCTACGATATAGCCTTTCGGCTTCAGGTATTTCTTGTGTTTTTCAAGAAGAGCCCATGGATCCACCAGATGCTCCAGGATATCGCCGTATACTATGCAGTCGAAATACCCCTGCGAGAACGGCAATTCTGTCGTCTCGACATCTCCCGTGATCACCTTATCGAGATGCTTCCCCGCTTCCTGGGCGGCATCCGCATCCAGCTCGATGCCGGCGATCTCAATAGAGGGGCCTCTCTGGCTCTTTACGAAGGCCCCGAAGCTCCCTATGCCGCAACCCACGTCAAGGATAGACCGTACCCCTTTCGGGATGAGGGCCGCTAAATCCTTCCTGACGTGCGCGTAATATCCTACTTCTTTTAACATGATTAATTATACTATGTTTTCCAAATTTATGCAACGCTCTGAATTTTTCGATACAGCATAAGAATATGCTGTGTCAAGTGGTTGCAAGCCTCGCGTTCGTGCTTCGCGGGACGCGAATTTTTAACCATGTAAAAATTCGCTGCGAAAAAAGTTTTCGCATCTGCTCAAACTTTTACGCCCCGCTTAAGCACAAACGCCTCGGCTTGCAACCATGATCGCCACATCCCATTCCTGACTTATCGAAACATCCCCCAGCCTCTCAAGTAAAATTTTTCTTCCGGTGTCAGATGGCGGGAACTTTTGGTACGCCGCCTTAAAGCGGCGTTTAAAATTTCGATACCTTATGGCGGTTTAGTAAGGACGCGAAAACTGGTCAAGGGCTTTAAGCACAGCCAGGTTGAGCGGCCATCGAAATTTTACCGAGCAAATCGCATGCCTAATGCGATTTGCGTACGCTTAAAGGCGGCGTACAAAAGTTACCGCCGTCACGGGATGAAAAATTTTACGCCTTCTTCATAGAGTCAATAGCGGCTTTGAGAAGGCGGCAGTAGAGGTCGAAGCCCACCGCATTGATGAAACCGTGCTGCTCCACGCCCAGCAGGTTGCCGGCGCCTCGGATCTGCAGGTCCTCCATGGCAAGCTTAAACCCGGACCCAAGCTCCTGGAACTTCTTTATCGCAACGAGCCTCTTCTGCGACTCCGGACTCAATACAAAATTCTTCGGGATCAGCAGATACGCGTATGCCGCTCTTGTAAAACGGCCCACCCTGCCGCGAAGCTGGTACAGCTCCGAAAGACCGAACATGTCGGCCCGGTTTATTATTATGGTATTCGCGTTCGGTATATCTATCCCGGATTCTATTATAGTGGTCGAGACGAGGCAGTCGACTTCGCCCTTGATGAATTTCATCATCGTCTCTTCAAGCTCCTTCTCCGCCATCCTGCCGTGGCCTACCGCCAGCGAGACCTGCGGCACTATAGACGCGAGCGATCGCGCTATCTTGCCGATATCTTTTATCCTGTTATGGACGAAGAATATCTGTCCGCCCCGGCGCTTCTCTTTCAGGATAGCGTCGCGTATAAGCGCCTCGTCGTAATACGTCACTTTAGTCTCGACAGGCAGCCTTTCCGAAGGCGGCGTATTTATAACAGATATATCCCTGCCGCCCATGAGCGCAAGATACAGCGTCCGCGGGATCGGGGTCGCGGTGAGCGTTAAGACATCTACGCTGAGCCGCATCTTCTTCAGGTACTCCTTGTGCTTGACCCCGAAACGCTGTTCCTCGTCGATTATTACGAGCCCCAGGTCTTTGAATTTTATATCGCCGGATATGAGGCGGTGCGTGCCTATTATTATATCGACCGAGCCGCCGGCTATACCTTTGACGATCGCGGCCTGCTCCTCCTCTGTGCGAAAACGCGAAAGCATTTCGATCCTGGCCGGGAACCGCTTCATCCGGGTCGAGAACGTATTGAAATGCTGTTCCGCGAGGATCGTCGTCGGGACGAGGATGGCGACTTGTTTATTGTCCATGACCGCCTTGAACGCGGCCCTCATGGCGACCTCTGTCTTGCCGTAACCGACGTCGCCGCAGAGAAGCCTGTCCATGGGGCGGAGGCTTTCCATGTCGCGTTTTACCTCGATAACGGCTTTTATCTGGTCCGGCGTCTCTTTATAGGGGAAATCCTTTTCGAGCTCCTTCTGCCATTCGGTATCGGGAGAGAACTTCTGGCCGTGCGAAGCGGCGCGTTTTGCCTGCAGTTCCAGAAGCTCGACGGCTATTTTATAAACGCCCTTCTTGGCGCGTTCCTTGGCGCTCTTCCAGAGCTTAGAACCTAGCTTATTAAGCTTGGGTAATCTCTTTTCGAAGGCCAGGTATTTATGGAGCCTGTCGAGGTCCGTAAAAGGAAGGTATAGCTTCTCGGAGCCGGCATATTCGACCACAAGATGGTCGACATATTTTTTATCTATCTTTATCTTTTCTACACCCAGGTATTTGCCTATACCGTGGTCCACATGGACGATGTAGTCGCCCGGCTCGATATCGACGAAGTTGTCGATAGGCGACTCTTCGACAAACCCCATCTCTTTGCGGCGTATCCGCCGCTTCACCATACCTGAAATGGGAAGTACTATAGCTACGGTGTGGTCCTGGATGTTTTCGTAGGTGATCGGGTCGACGCTTCTTATTCTTTCGACGCGATCGTGAAGGAGCTCTATCCTGAGAGGATACTCGAATGTGATCGGGTATATGGTGATCGTGTCGCCGACGCGGGCAAAGTCCCCTTCTTCGGAGACGCGTTTACAGGCCCGGTAACCGTAGTTAACCAGGCTGACGGAAAGCCCTTCGATGTCGATCTCTTCGCCCGGGTAGATCTTGATTGAGTCGAACATACCCTACATCTTTTTTGGGAGAGACACCCCTAGTAATTTTAAACCGTTAGCGAGGACTATCCTGACGCAATCTACAAGGACGAGCCGGGATTTGGTCAGGCTCACGTCGGGACTAACGACCCTATGCTTATTGTAGAAGGAATGGAATAACGTTGCGAGGTCCTGGAGATACTGCAAAATTATATACGGCTCCTGCGCCTTTGCGCTCAAACTCACGATGAGAGGGAACTGCCGCAGGATCCTGAGAAGCTCAAGTTCCTCGACCTCTTTTAAGAGCCCGGAGTCGAACTTAGCCGTGACTATATGGGCGCGCCTGCTGTATTCGAGTATCGACCATATCCGGGCGTGCGCGTACTGGATATAGTATACGGGATTTTCCGAAGATTCTTTCTTGACAAGATCTATATCGAAGTCGAGATGGCTCGATATCCTGCGCATGAAGAGCGCAAACCTGGAGACGTCCTTGCCCACATCGTCCATCACTTCGCGCAGGGTAACGAACTCGCCGGCTCTTGTAGACATCGACACCACCTGTCCGCCCCGGTAGAGCGTGGCAAGCTGCACTATAAGCACCGTAAGCGATCCTTCCGGGAACCCCAGAGCCCGGATGGCCGCCTTCATGCGGGGGATATAACCGTGATGGTCCGGACCCCAGATATCGGTTATCTTTTTAAAGCCCCGCCTGTACTTCTCGAGGTGATACGCGACGTCCGGGGCAAGATACGTCATGCTCCCGTCCGACTTTACTACAACTCTGTCCTTGTCGTCGCCGAACGCGGTTGACTTGAACCAGACCGCGTTCTCCTGTTCATAGATATATCCCCTCTCCCTTAAAAGCGCGAGCGCCCTCTCGACCTTGCCGGACTTTCTCAAGGCCGTCTGGCTGTACCATACGTCGAATTTGACGCCGAAATCCTTAAGGTCCCTCTTTATGTCGTTCAGTATCCAGCGAAGCCCGAACTCCCTGAAATACTTTATATCGGCCTCGTTTAAATATCTTTTGCCGTGCTTCTTTTTAAAATCTTTTGCGATATCGGCCACGTACGAACCTTTATAGCCGTCCGAAGGGAACGGCTCGGAAAGCCCCAGGAGTTCCCGGTAACGGGCCCTTATGGAACTTCCCAGTATATTCATCTGGGTCCCCTCGTCATTCAGATAATATTCCCGCGTAACGTTGTAACCGGAGAATTTAAGTATATTGGCGAGCGCATCGCCGATGGCGGCCTGCCGGCCGTGAGCTATTGTGAGCGGGCCTGTAGGGTTCGCGCTCACGAACTCCACCTGTAATTTAATGCCCCTGCCTATACTCGAGCGGCCGAAATTATGTTTTTCGCGTTTTATCTGGAGTAGTACCTTGCATAGAAAATCTTTGGAGAGGAAGAAATTGATAAATCCTGGCGGCTTTATCTCGACACGCTCTATTGCGCCGTCCGGCTCATTTAAAACGTGGTCAAGCTTCGCCTTCACGGCGCCGGCCAGCTCCAGCGGGGAGACGCGGGCAAACCTCGCCCCGCGCATGGCTATGCTGGTAGCCAGGTCGCCATGGCTTCTGTCTTTGGGGATCTCTAATTCTGCTTTAAGTTCGGATGGTAATGAGGATACGAGGTCACGTTCTGTAAATAGCTCGGTTACAGACCGCTCAATGATAGACGCAAGATTCTTTTCGATTCCGCCATATTGCATTTTACTTTGATCTTCTGCTTCTCTTCGTCTTTTTTGCCTTAGGCCGACTCTTTGTCTTCCTGCGCAGCGGCGCCTTTTTGCGAGGCTTAAGTTCTTTGAAATGTTCCTGTGGCGCCTTGGCCCAGAGCCGCTCAAGGTTATAGAAGGCTCGCGTATCCCTCAGGAAGAGGTGACAGACCACATCACCGCAATCCACCAGTATCCACGAGGCCTCCCGTTCGCCTTCGACATGCCGAACAGGCTCACCCTTAGCTTTTAACGTCCTGATTATATTATCGGATAGCGCCCTAACGTGGGTAGTAGAGGTACCGCTTGCTATAACAAAATAGTCGCAGACGCTCGACATCTTCTTCATCTTTACAATGACAATGTCGAGCGCCTTTTTGTCCGAGGCAGCGCCGGCTATGGCCAGCGCCAGATTCTTAGCTTTTATAAAACTATTCCCCTTTTATTTCATTATCTTATACATACCAGTGCCGCAAGAGGTGCATTTCCCCTTCATAGCCTGTCTCTTATTTTTCATAACTACTTTCTGCGTATCCTTCATCTCTTTCTTCGCTTTGCATTTTACGCAATATCCTATCTCTGCCATTTATTCTCACCCCTTTCAATTTTCCAAATTATACACTATATTTGCCTTAAGGTCAAGGGCAAGCTCATTTATAGAGGCCGCGCTTGACTATATAGCTCCTGACCTTCTCGGGAACAAGATACCTGATCGAGCGGCCTTCCTTGAGGCGCTTACGTATATCTTCCGACGATACCTCTATAGGCGTTATTACCACCGTTTCGGCCTCTTTAGGCACATCCTTGACAGGATAGCCGGGCCTGTTGGCCACTATGAACTTGGACATCTTAAATATTTCATTCACGTTCTTCCATGAAAAAAGGTCTTTTAATAAGTCCGATCCCGTGATAAAGAAGAGCTGGGCATCCTCACCGTAAAGGCCCCTGAACGCCTTCAGCGTATCTATGGAATAGGACTTCTTCTTCGAGTCGAGCTCAAAAGTGGATACCTCGAACGAATCATTATCCGCTATGGCAAGTTCCGCCATCTTGAGGCGGTCCTTAGGCCTTACTAAAAGATCGACATTCTTATGGGGCGGGATATACGTAGGAACGAGCACGACCTTATCCAGCTTCAATTTGGAAAGGGCCTCTTCCGCAAGGATCAAGTGACCTATATGTATCGGATTGAATGTACCGCCTAATATACCTATTCTCATACTGAAGTCCTTTTTAAAATTCTAAGTTCGAAGCACGAAATCCGAAACAAATTTCAATTTAGATATTGTTTAGAGTTTCGATATTAGAATTTCGAATTTATAGCGTTACCTTCTAAGCTGTCCATTACCATAAATAATATACTTATACGACGTCAGTTCCTCCAGGCCCATAGGGCCCCTGGCATGTATCTTATCGGTAGATATACCCATCTCCGCACCTTTGCCGAACTCTTCGCCGTCCGTGAAACGCGTGGAGGCGTTAAGGTAGACGCATGCGGAATCGACCTCGTTCAAGAACTTTGCGGCGCGCGAGCTATCTCTCGCCACGATCGCATCGGAATGGTAGGAACCGTATTTCATTATATGCCTGATGGCCTCATCCACGCCGTCTACGACCTTTATGGAGAGCGTGAGGTCCAGATATTCCGTATACCAATCGTTTTCCGTAGCCAGCCTTACGTCTTTTACGATCTTCTTCACCTCTTTTGAGCCGCGTATTTCGACTCCGGCGTTCTTAAAGCGCCTGATCATCGGGGGCAGGAAAGCCTTAGCGATCTTTTTATCGACCAGGAGCGTTTCCATGGCGTTGCACACGCCCGGCCGTTGGACCTTAGCATTGAAAGAGATCTTCTCGGCCATCTTCAGGTTCGCGCTCGCGTCGACGTAAGTATGGCATACGCCCTTATAATGTTTTATGACCGGGATCCGGGATTTTTTGGAGACGTCCCGTATAAGCGATTCGCCGCCTCTGGGGATGACCAGGTCTATAACGCCTTCCTGCGCCAGCAATCCGTCCACGATCTTCCTGTCGGTCTCCTTGATCATGGAGATAGCGCCCTGGGGGATATCGTACTTAACGGCTTCTTTATCCAAAACATTAAAGATCGCGATATTCGAACGGATCGCTTCGCTGCCGCCGCGCAGGATGATCGCGTTGGACGACTTAAGGCATAGTCCGATACAGTCACTCGTAACGTTCGGACGCGATTCATAGATCATAAGTATTACGCCTATGGGTACTCTCACCTTCTTTATCAGCAGCCCGTTCGGCCGCTTTATGGTTTCTATTGTATCTCCGACGGGATCCTTCAATCTTGCCACCTGAGCAAGAGAGCCGGCCATCGAGGTTATTCTTTGCCTGGTAAGGGTGAGCCGGTCGATCATGGCCGACGAGAGGCCCCTCTTCCGGGCCAAAGCAATATCCTTTTCATTCTCGCGCATTATATAAGAGGCCCTGCTCTTTAAAGCCGCGGACATGGCAACAAGCGCCCGGTCCTTAGTCTTTGTGTCTAAAAGGGCCAATCGCCTGGACGCTTCTTTAGTCTTCCTTGCAAGCGCATTTATATCTTTGGCGTTCATATTATCACCAGATTATCTTTGTGTATCACTTCGTCGGGGCCTTCCGAACCCAGGATCGATCTAAAACTGGATGTCTTGAGGCCTTTTATCTTCGCCAGGTCGTGGGCAGAATAATTTGCAACACCTCTGGCTATTTCCACACCCTTCTTGTCGGATATGCTGATCACATCTCCCGATCGAAAATTACCGGCAACTTCTGCGATACCGGAAGCTAAAAGACTCTTATTCTTTTCAAGGATGGCAACCGTTGCGCCGTCGTCGATCGACACCGTTCCTTTAGGTCTCGACGAATACGCTATCCAGCGTTTTTTCGCAAGCGACTTATCCCCTTTTCCCATGAATCTGGTCCCAAACGTTTCCCCGGCCACTATCCTGGTGATAATATGTCTTTCTTTGCCATTAGCGATAATACAATCGATGCCCGCCGCGGTAACATTCTTAGCGGCCTCCAGTTTTGTAGCCATACCGCCCGTCCCAAGATCACAGTGGCTCTTTCCGCCCATCTTTAAAACCTGGGCGGTGACTTCCGGCACCTCCCGGACAAGCGTACCCGTGCCATCGAGCAGACCATCGACGTCGGTCAAAAGTATCAAAAGGTCTGCCTCGCACAGATCGGCCACAAGGCTTGAGAGCCTGTCATTGTCGCCGCACTTTATCTCCTCCGTAGCAACCGTATCATTTTCGTTTATAACCGGTATGATCTTATGCGTTAAGAGCGCATTTATGGTGTGTTTGATGTTTAAATATCTTTTCCTGTCGTTAAAATCTTCCTGGGTCAAAAGTATCTGTCCGACATTATATTGCCTCTTCTTTAAAAATTCGCCGTATAGATACATCATATGATATTGCCCGACGGCCGCTGCCGCCTGTAGGGACGCAATATCCGCGGGCCTCTTCTTCATCTTAAGGACCTGCATGCCCGCGCCTATCGCGCCTGAGGTCACAAGAATAACGTCGATACCTCGAGTCATGGCCGCTTCTACCTGATACGCTATCTCGTCTACGCGCTCAGCGTCGAGCCCGCGATCTTTCGACGTTATGACTTTTGTGCCGATCTTAATGACTATCCGTTTATATTTTTTCATCTTTCTTCACGTTTTTATGGATCGCGGCGACGAGCTCCTTCAAGCCTTCTCCGGTGAGCGCCGATATCTTCAGGAACTTTTTGCCTTTCATCTTCTTTCTGAACGCTTTTATGTTATCTTCTGCCTGCGGGCAGTCGATCTTATTGAGAACGACTACCTGCGGCTTCTTCGCAAGCTCTTTGGAATATTCTTTTAATTCCTTATTGAGTTTTATATAATCCGAATACGGGTCCCGGCAATCGGTTGCCGCAATGTCGACAAGATGTATAAGGGTCTTTGTGCGTTCGACGTGCCGCAAAAATTTGTGCCCGAGGCCGCGGCCCTCATGAGCGCCCTCTATCAGGCCGGGGATATCCGCGACGAGAATACTGAAATCGTCATAAAGTTTGACCATGCCAAGCACCGGCGCTTTGGTCGTGAACGGGTAACTGGCTATTTTCGGGCGCGCCTTCGATATCTTTGAGATGAGCGTTGATTTTCCGGCATTGGGATAACCGATTATGCCGACATCGGCTATCAATTTTAATTCCAACCTTACCGTCTTCTCTTCGCCCGGGCCGCCTTTGGTCGCCTCGCGTCCTCTCGAGTTACCCCT
>JAQURV010000047.1:8795-10273 GCA_029004355.1 Candidatus Omnitrophota bacterium | reverse complement strand
GGCTATTTGGACAAAGTCGCCGATCACGCAATCGTGGTCGATCGATGATGATGTATTTATGATAGCGTTCCTGCCTATCCTGACGCAGGGATTTATCACTGCGCCGGCAGCCACGAAAGTCCCCTCGCCCAAGATAACATCATTTCCGATGACTGTATTGGGATGCACGATAACGGGCAGCCTGAAACCAAGGGTCTTCAAGGTGCGGTCGATCCGCTTTCTAGCGGCGCAATCACCTATAGAACCTATCGCTATAAACGCATCTTTGATACCTTTTTTTAATAGCATCGGCAGTGCATTATCGTCCCCCAGGACCTTGACGCCGCACGCAGTCGCGCCTACCGGAAGCTTTGTGTCAAGTATACCGTATATCTCAAATTTCCCTGTTTTCCTGATAGCGTCGGCAACTACTTTTGCGTGGCCGCCGCCGCCAACGAGAACGATCCTAACTTTTTTATACTGCTTTTTTTTCATATCTTTTTAGCTGTTATTATCAAGCGGTCGGCTCTTTTAATGTCCAACAACGTGTGTTCGAGCATCGTAAAATTATAAATTTTATTGACTACCTTCCCTAAGAAGGCGTTTCTTATCCGTCCCATTCCTAAAGGTAACAGATCTGTTGAGGTCTCTCCTGTAATCTTTACGATCTTAAATCCTGTCAAATTCAGGTAATACCGCAGTGATTCGATCGTCAAAATACATTGAATATAATCCCCGTATCTTGAAAAATATGAGTTACTGTCGTAGTAACGCGAATACCCCTGATGATTCTTTATGAGCAGGCAGCCGTCATCGTTTAGCATGCCGTTTATCATTCGTAAGGTCTTTTCTATGTTATCGACATAGCATAATATCTCCATCAGGGATATGAGATCGTATTTTCTCCCGCAAACTTCTTCCGGTACGGCTTCCGGAAATGATCCCTGAAAAACTTCCAGCCCATGTTTTCGCGCAAATTCTACCGCATTTTTTTGCGGCTCAACGCCATACGCCCTGAAACCAACCGTGCCAAGTATAAAACAAAACCGCCCGTCAAAAGTCCCGATATCGAGCGCGGTCCCGCGGCATTTCGTACATTTTCTCAGTATCTTAACGAGGGGATTGCGATGACTGACAGCCCTTGTCGGGTCATCGAATTTATAACCATCCTGGTTGGTTGAAATGCTCAGCAGATGCTTGGAAGACTCTGCCTTGTTAAATTTGGGATATGGGTAGAGGGCTGAACATTTCCGGCATTTATAAATGCTCCGGGAATCTCCGCTCCGGGCTTTTTGATCACGTTTATATATATAAACGTCGCTATTTTGACAGAATGGGCAATTATCCTCCATGACATCTCCTATCGTTTTTTTCAGGATAGCTTCTCCGTACGCCATTTCCGGTTTATTATGCATAATATTATCCTTATCATCGTTTAAAACGTTTTAAACAATTATAGGTGTTGGTGGGTTAATTGTCAATAGAAAAATGGGGTTATT
>JAQURV010000047.1:0-8785 GCA_029004355.1 Candidatus Omnitrophota bacterium | reverse complement strand
ATATGACCGATTATTGCTTCAGCTATGAGCTTATTACCGTAAGACGAATAGTGGTGAGAATCGATAAATGGGCACACTTCTGCATTTTTAAAGACTTTTGACAAATCCAGAAAATCATCTTTTCCTGCAGATAACTTGCACATATTCGCATAGTATTCTTTATATATACTTTCCCACAATGGATGCTCATTTTCGACCTTGAAGAGATGCTTACCGGGAGGCATTTCCCCATACGGCAAAGGTTGGAAGCAGAATATGGGCTGTATGTTAAATTGCCGGCATATGCCTCTTACTATATCCCAATTTGTCAGCGTCAGACGCGATATCCTCTCTGCCAGTTCTTTAATATTAACGTCCTCGGCCTTGCAATCAAGCGACCATGGCTCATGGAACTGCATGTTCATATTTTTTGCGTCCTGGGCCCTCAACTCCTCGGCTATCCGGTTCCTAATACCCTTCAGCAACCTTACTACCGGTATCTGATGGATGAGTTGTTTTACAACCCACCTGCCGCCGGACTTCGGGCCGGACATATCGGCATAACCGTATACGTAGTCGATATAGTTCCAAAACATCTCGATATATTCGCTGTACCTGGAGCGGTTCCTGAATTTCGGGCAGTTGTGGAACACATCGTTGATCCCGTCTAAAAATACTACTACACGTATACGCATGCCTTCCTGCAGAAAGCGTTGAAAAGCGATTATCTCGCCCGTCGAGAAATAGCTCTGTCTGCCACAGTTGAAGACCTTGTAAGGCTCGCTTTTTTTCTGCAATTCCTTTTCAAGCCACGCTGCCATGGTATCGGCATCCTTTACGCCGTACCCAAATGCCGTCGATCCTCCGAAGGTAGCGATGTGCGGCATCTTCTCATCAAAAGGGTCTTTATTGTCGTCTTTGCTATTTAGCCTGAAACCGAGAGGTGAAACATTCAGGAACTTCGAAGAGAATTGGCTGTCTTTGTGTTCATTGTACGGGGCATAGACCATCCTGAACTTATGGCCTCCATACAAAGACGAGGAAAAGCACCGTAAGATATCGACTATATCGTCATCGGTCTCGTCGGGCATGAGCGTCTTGAGATAGCCCATCTGGACGTCGTCCACCAGAAATGGCGTAGTCGCGCGCTTCCTGTCGCGCAGGGCAAATAAAAACCCTATAAAGACGTTCAGGAGGATAAACGCGGCAAAAATACCTACGGCGCTAAGTATTAAAATTTTAACCATGGGATCTCCGGTTTAAGATCAATAGAGCGTATACTTATTTGGGTCTATATATTCTTTCTTTTCTTGCGGCCGGTTAAGTATCCACCTCTTTAAAAAAGGTGTCCTCTGTATTATCCAGACTATCGCGAGCGTTAATCGTCTCAACATACTATATACCGCCTTCCTTTTGTTGGTAGTCAGAAATCTTACCCTTGCCCCTTTGAATTGTCAAGCGATTTTGCGGGCCAAAAAGACAAAAAAACCTGGAAAATAGCGATTATTCTCCAGGTGCTTTCGGGCTATGCCGCTATACTCTTTCTCTTTTCCGATAAGATCTTCCGTCGAGCTTATGGGCTTGAATTGATTGATCGAAGTAGAGACTAACTCCATATTTGCTTCTTTAAGGATCGGCAGCATCTCCTCCAGCGTGTGCTGAGTTTCATGAGGATGCAGGACTTGATCCCTGAACCATGACACAAGCTGCGTTTCATCTTTAATATTGGATTGCAACGCGCGAAATCGGGCCAGCATCTCCTTCTCCGGGACACCTCTGTTTTTCATCTCGCTAAAATGGTCCAGGAAGGGCTGGCGCCCATATTTATGGTACAAACCGATTATTACATGGCCGCCCGGGCGGACGAATTTTTCGAATAATCGCTTGACCGCGAACTTACAGTCGTCTGTATGATGAAGCACGCCGAACGAGATCACAAGATCGAATAACTTTCCCGGCTCATAAAGAAAAAGGTCCTCTACCCGAAACTGCGTCTTAATTTTCATGGCATCAGCGACCTCTTGCGCGATCTTTATAGCCACGGGATTAAAATCGATCCCGAGAACGGATGAATTATATAAAAAAGATATGGAATTGCTCAACCATCCTGTTCCGCAGCCAACTTCGAGAACGGATATATCCGGACCGAGAAGCTCCTGAAGGCCGGGATAGAGTTGTTCGGGACGTCTTTTGCGGACCGCTGTAATTTCTTCGCTTAAAGAACTTCTGGTGTTGAACGGAAGGGATTTGTAAAAATCAAGCACATCATAATTAGCGTAAGTTTTATTCATACACCCTCTGTTAAAATTGTCTTTGCAGTCCCTCTTTAATCGGCCCGGCGGCGGCGCGTTTCACCCAATAACTTGCGGCATTCTTTTCGATCTTCCTATCGAGCGGGTCCTCCCTGAATATTCTCATGATGAGCGCTATCGGAGTGATGAGCATATAATATATAAGTATAAGGATCGCCCTCGTATTGAACCATCCGATGGCATGAGCGATTTTGGTAAAAGTCAGATAGACGGGCCTCAGCAATTTCGGCGCTGTCAGGATCATTAATGCGGTAATGATGCCTAGGCCAAAGAGCCAATAGGACCAACTTACCCGGTGCTTGAAAAGATTGACGACGCCGAGGACCGTTAGGATCCCGGATAATACCCAGCTGAATTGCCTGATATCCTTCAATTCATTCCGCGCTTTTGCCATATATTTAAGTTAATCCGGTTCGAACTTGCCGATCTGGCCTACCCGCAACTTCTCCTTCGGCTGTTCTTTCTTGTCGATCAGGAAAGAGCCCATTATCAGGTAATCTATATTCGTCATCATGAAGCACCTGTAAGCATCGTCCGGCGTGCAGACTATAGGCTCGCCCCTAACGTTAAAAGACGTATTGATGACCATCGGGCAACCATGGTCCTTATAGAACTGGCTCAGCAGGTCATAGTAGAGCTCGTTATCCTCGCGCTTGACCGTCTGAACCCTCGCTGAATAGTCGACGTGGGTTATTGCTGGAACTTCCGAGCGCGGGACCTTCAGCTTGTCGAACCCCTCGGCCGTATCGTTCGCGCTCCGGCTGATCCTCTTCGTCTCTTCAATGGGCGAGACCAGGAGCATGTAAGGGCTCTCGCAGTTAAGTCCGAAATATTCGTGCGCCTTTTCCAACAGCACCGTAGGCGCGAACGGCCTGAACGATTCCCTGAACTTTACCTTCAGGTTGATTATTGACTGCATCTGGCGCGACCTGGGGTCGCCCAGTATGCTGCGCGAGCCAAGCGCGCGCGGCCCGAACTCCATCCTTCCCTGGAACCATCCTATGACATTCTGTTCCGCGAGAAGTTTCGACGCCGCCTTCGCGAGAGCACCCGAGTCCATTCTCTTATAAGGTATGTCGTTCTCTTTTAAATATTTTTCCACTTCGTCGTCGGAGAAAGCCGGGCCTAGAAGGCTCGCCTTCTGAAGATCCGCTCCGTTTCCCGGTATCGTGCGGGGCTTATCGAAATATTCGTACCAGCCCGCGAGCGCGGCGCCGAGGGCGCCTCCTGCGTCGGATGCCGACGGTTGTATCCAGATCCTCTTGAACGGCCCCTCACGCAGTATCCTGCCGTTCGCGACGCAATTGAGCGCGACGCCGCCCGCGAGGCAGAGGTTCTCTTCCTTCGTCTCATCATAGACGTGCTGCGCCATCTTCATGATGACCGTCTCCGTGACCGCCTGGATGGAGCGGGCAATATCCATGTGCCGCTTTTCGATCTTCCCTTCGCGCTTGCGGGGCGGGCCGCCGAAAAGGCGGGCGAACCTCTTATTAGTCATCGTCAGGCCGGCGCAATAGTTGAAATATTTCATGTTTAGCTTGATCGAGCCGTCGTTCTTCAGGTCGATGAGGTTATCCATTATCGTATCGACGTATTTCGGTTCACCGTATGGGGCAAGACCCATCAGTTTATATTCGCCGGAATTGACCTTAAAACCGCAATAGTAAGTGAAGGCCGAATACAGGAGCCCCAACGAGTGCGGGAACCTGATCTCGGAATAGAGCTCGATCGAATTGCCGCTGCCCTTCCCGAAACTCGTGGTCGCCCACTCGCCCACGCCGTCCAGCGTAAGGATGGCGGCCCTCTGGAACGGCGACGGATAGAAGGCGCTTGCCGCGTGCGAATGGTGATGCTCTGGGAATATTATCGGTCCCTCGTAATCGAGCGATTTACAGATGTGCTCTTTAATGAAAAGTTTCTGTTTGATCCAGACGGGCATTGCCGAGATGAAAGAACGGATGCCGGCAGGCGCGTACGCAAAATATGTCTCGAGGAGCCGCTCAAATTTGACAAACGGCTTCTCATAAAATGAGACGAGCGCAAGGTCACCCGTCTTGATACCGGCTTCGCGAAGACAGTAATCTATGGCATTCCGGGGAAAATTCGGGTCATGCTTGATCCTCGTGAATCTCTCTTCCTGCGCCGCGGATATGATCTCCCCGTCCCTGATCAGCGCGGCGGCAGAATCATGATAGAACGCCGATATCCCGAGAATATAAGTATTTTTCGTAGACATTTTACTTTACCAGACCTTTCTTTCTTCTCAAAAATGCCAGCGCATCATAAGAAAATACCTTGGCAAAAGAGAACAATATCCTGAGCCCGAATCGGATAAGGTAGCTCCATTCTCCGGGCTTCAGATACCACCTCTCCGGAAGCGCCAGCCAGCCGGCAGGACCTATCCTCTCTTTTAAGATCTTGAGGACGCTCTGCAGTCTGAACGAATAGAAGAGGTTGAACTTCAGGATATCGTTATTCAGTTCTCCCCTGGTGGCCGTGAGGGGCACGTAAGCCAGGGAACTGGTCTTGAACGGCGACTCAACGAGAGTCCCGCAGGCATTCAGATTTTCCCATTCTTTACCGGGGGTCAGCCTGCCCTCTTCTTTTGCTATTTCGTAGAGCCTCGTCCCGGGATAAGGCGTCGCGTTGTTGAACCTGACATAATCCAGGGAGAGTTCTTTGGCGAGAGCGTAAGCCGCTCTTCTCTCTTCGCGCGTTTCGGTCGGCAGGCCCAATATGAACGTGCCGGAAACCTGGAAACCGAGTCTCTTCGATAACTTTACCGCGTCCACGATCTCCTGGACAGTCTCCCTCTTATCTATCAGCTTCATCAATCTCTCCGAGGCCGTTTCTATCCCGAAATGGATCGTTCTGAAACCGGTATCCCTTAGGGTCTTTAAGATCCCCTCGTCGACCGTATCTCCCCGCGCCTGACAATCGAATATCGCCTTTTTATGGAATCCCCTCTCCTTAATAGCGTCGCATAGTTTCACAACCCTTTCCCTGTTCGTCAAAAAAGAATCGTCGGCGAACGTGATGAAGGAACGGTTATGTTTGAGTATCAGCTCTTCGAGGTCCTGGATCACGATCTCGGGCGGAAAATATCTGTATCTCTTACCGGAGATATTACGCTGGCTGCAAAAGATGCAGTTGTACGGGCAGCCCCTGGAACTGGTAATGAAACCCAGGTCGTATTTACCGGAATGTTCCGCAAAGAGATGGTACGGGAATCTCGGCACCGTCGCCAGATCGGGTAATGGGGCCGCCTCATTGTGGATGATACGGCCGTCTTTACAAAACGATATCCCTTTGATATCGCCGTGATCTTTTTTAGCCTTCATCCTTTCATATAAGAGATCCAGGACCTCTTCGCCTTCGCCGCGGACGACCACGTCTATATTTCTGTCTTTCAGAACATCCTCTGTCATAACCGTAGGATGCATATTCCCGAATATTATCTTGCTTCCGGGGTATCTTCGTTTTATAAGGTCCGCCATCCTGTGCGCTTTTGCTATGCCCGCGGTCAGCGACGATATGCCGAATATATAAGGCTGTGAGAGGTCCTTAACGTATCTATCCAGCACATCTCCCGTAACATCATTCACTTCCCCGTCCAGTATCTTAACGGTCTTGCCATGCTTGATAAGATAGGCCGCCAGGTAGCCTATACCTATAGGCACGCCTATAGGGACATACCTGGAAAAACCTCCCAGCTTTTGTACGCGGTCGCATCCGGAATTGAGCAGTATCATTTTTTGGCCTTATCCTTCTTTATCAGATGCTGATAATTCCGCAGGGTGAAGTACATCGTCTTCCAAAAACCCCTGTTTTCGGACCTTACGTAAACGATAAAATAGACGAACCCGAACCACGCCGTAAATAGAGCGTTCTGGGGCAGTCTTATCAGGCGTTTTATTATCCCGAATGTCCACGGCCAAAGGACTGCCGTCTGGAAAAACTTCTGCAAATTCTGAAGACGTCCGATCTCGGGATGGTTGATAAGGTTCGACCCCGCATAGAACGACTTCGAAAGGTTATCGATCGTATAATCCTGCGGCAGATAGCCGTTCCTCTTCGCGTCTTCGGTAAGTTTTGTGCCGGGAAACGGCATAAAGATGGAGCACCATGGATGGTCCGTCTTTATGTCGATATTCAGTTTTACCGTAGAGAGCGCGTCTTCCAGGGTCTCGCCCGGCAACCCCAGGATATTGAACGTCCGGAATTTCACGCCCGCCTCATGGAGCCGTTCCGCCGCCGTATAGATATCATCGTTCGATACGTTCTTATTCAAAACTTCATTGCGGATACGTTCATTTCCCGATTCTATCCCGAAACATGCCGAGATACAGCCGTGGTCGGCCAGATACCGGGCGTACTTTTCATTTTTGCGGATCGCGTCGGCCCTGACCAGACACACAAAGGGGAGCCCAACCTCCCGCTTGTACCTGGGGAGAAAATCGTAGAGCCAGGCGCTGTTAAGGCCGAAGACGTCGTCGACGAAATATATCGTCTTCGTATTTGTCGTATCGCGTAATATCCTGGCTTCCTCTATCACTTTATCGGCATTGCGTATGCGCACATACCTGCCTTTATCCTTATAAAGGGACCTCATCGAATCGTTGAAGCAAAAAGTGCAGTGCCATGGACAACCCCGGGATGCGGTAAGATTACGCACGCTTAAGTCTATCCTCCCCCGCAGGTCGGCATAAAGCTCCCTGTCCGGGAACGGATACCGGTCCAGTTCCTCGTCGAGAGGCCTCAGGTCGTTCTTATGCGCCCGGCCGTCCCGGGATACCCACAGGTTCTTCACGTCCAGGTAATCCGCCTTCATGTCGAGGCGGTCCATCAATTCAAGGCAGGCCTCTTCGCCTTCTCCCCTTACGATAATATCGACACCCTCTTCATTTAAAAACTCGGGAAAATAAGTAGGGTGCGGCCCGCCAAATATATTATTGATCCCATACTCTTTTTTTATCTGCCTTGCCATATCGAGCGCCCAGCGATGGCTGCCGCTCATGATGGAGAATGCCACGAGATCGGGCTTAAAGCTTGAGATCGTATCCCGGAAGTCATCTATCCGGCTCCCCACGCGCATCAGGACCTTGTGGCCGCGACCCTTTAACATGGACGAGATATACATAGGTCCTAAAAATTCGTATTCCAGGTCCTGCAAAAATAAAAGCTTGGCCATTAAAGAGTTCCTCTGTCGGCTTCGCGCTTCCTGCCAAGGAAGAGAAGTTTCAGCACCATGACGGTGCCGGCTATAAACAATACTACGGGTCTTCCTATAAAATATCTTCCGTCTTTATATACCAGCTGGCCGTTACCGAGCAGCCTCGCTATCCGTTTCTTCACTATCTCGTCGGCGTTGTACCGGGCCAGTATCTCTTTCAAGGAAAGGCCGTCCCGGGACCCGTATATTTCGCCGAGCATCCTTATCCTGCGCGCCGTCTCCCCCAGCCCTACAAAATGAAAATAGCAATATCCCAGAACCGCATAGATAAAGACGTTCGCGATGCCCGGGAACAACATCCTCTGGAATAAAGCATAAAAGCACTTCCAGTACAGGATATCGACCGCGATCACGGTGACCAGCCCCGCGGAAAATCCCAGATAGATGGACTTTAAGAGCCCCATCTTCGGCATGGAGCGGAAACTCACTATCTGACCGACCGCATTCGCCGACAGGCCGATCACTGGCGCCATCACATATATGAATAGCAATATCCCGGCCGGATTGACCTTATCCACCCTTTACACCTCTTATCATATTCCGGTAAGCCGAGAAGATGCGGGCCATGGCTAGCCCCTTCGGCATCAACCTGTATCTTTCACCGTCCAGATAGACCATATTATCCGACAGCATATCCTTTATGCGGGGGATGACCAGCACTTCATCGCTCATCATCCCTTCCAGCCTGCCCTTCTCCAGCCCCTGCGGCCCCGCCTCGAAGACCGCGTTAATGATCAAAAGCGTGGGGCTGTCAACCTCAATGGCGGGATACGAGACTATGTAGGCCGCGGCTATCGATAAAAAGAGCAGGAAGAACTGGACTATCTCGAAGGGGTTTCTTCCTGGCAGTATGTCCCAACGCACGATCCCGGGAAATATAAATAGGAGCGACGTTCCCGCGACCAGCGTAAATAAAAAGATCTTCAAGAGCGCCGCCGTCTGCTTCTTCGGCGGGCGGATCCTCCAGATGGCCAGATGTGTCAGGAAGACCAACCCGGCCAGCGACAAAGTGTAGAATAATATGCTCATCTATTTTTTACGGAATTCTCTCTATGTTTCTCTTCATACGCCTTATAACGTTCCGCGGAGATCGAGGTTTCGGTAAACAGGCTCTTGTCATTGGCGTAGTCCTTCGAAAAATAGATCACCCTGACAAGCTGGAGGTAACCCTTGACTACATTATAGAGCGACGGGTAAGAGACCGCCGTCGAACTGCCAAACTCTCTCCTCTGTAAATAGTAGGGCACCTCGGCAAAGAGAT
>JAQURV010000046.1 GCA_029004355.1 Candidatus Omnitrophota bacterium | reverse complement strand
TGTGCTAACGCTTATAAAATAAGGGGGGATTCATGGAGCATAAGGATCGGCCGTCCTTTGAAAGCCAGGCAAAACTCTTCATATATCTCACCGCGGCCATAGCCGCATTAGCAGGATTACTTTTCGGATACGATACCGGCGTAATATCCGGCGCAATATTATTCATAAAGGACCAATTCGCTCTCGGCTCACGCGCCATACAGAACGTGGTCAGCGCGGTGCTCCTGGGCGCAGTTATCGGCGCCGCATTGAGCGGCGCGCTGGCGGACCATTTCGGCCGGCGCAAAGTAATAATAGTCACCGCTATACTGTTCGCTATAGGGGCTATCGGGGCGGCCTTTGCGTCGAATGTCCCGGCGATCATTGCCTTCAGGCTCATGATAGGCGTTGCTATCGGCGTTGCCTCGTATACCGCGCCGTTATATATATCCGAAATATCGCCGCCCCAGGCAAGGGGCGCGCTCGTATCGCTGAACCAGCTCATGATAACCTGCGGTATAGTCGTCTCTTACCTGGTGGATTACGCCCTTTCCGCGGGCCAGAACGACTGGCGATGGATGTTCGGCCTCGGAGCGATACCGGCCATCATACTTGTTATAGGCATGATAGCCCTGTCGGAGAGTCCCCGCTGGCTCGTCAGTAAAAATCGCGACGAAGAGGCGCGCAAGGTGCTCGCGCACGTCCTCCCCGGGCAGGATATCGATAAAGAGATAACGACGATACGCGGCTCGCTGACCGTCAAAGAAGGCAGTTGGAAAGAACTCCTGGAGCCATGGGTCAGACCCGCCCTTATAGTCGGTATCGCGTTGGCCTTCTTCCAGCAGTTCACCGGCATCAATACGATAATATATTATGCCCCGACCATTTTTGAATTCGCCGGGTTCGAATCGCATAAAGTCTCGATACTTGCCACTGTCGGCGTCGGCGTGGTAAATGTCCTCATGACGCTTGTAGCAATATGGTTCCTGGACAGGCTCGGCAGGAAGCCCCTCCTTTATATAGGCATGGCAGGCATGACTATATCGCTCGGCATACTGGGATTCGCCTTTAATTCTCCGGAGCTTGCGAGCTCTCTTAAACTGGTCACGGTCTTAAGCGTCGTAGCCTACATCGCCTCTTTTGCTATATCGCTCGGGCCGATATTCTGGCTCATAATAGCGGAGATATATCCGCTCAAGATACGCGGAAGGGCCATGAGCCTTGCGACCGTGGCGAATTGGGGATGCAACATGGTAGTCGCCGCAACGTTCCTTACGCTTACCGACAAGCTCGGCAAGGCGGGCGCCTTCTGGTTCTATGGCGCGGTATGCCTGGCCGGGATAGCGTTCTGCTACTTCTATGTGCCGGAGACAAAAGGTCATACGCTGGAAAATATAGAAACTTACCTGCGATCAGGAAAACGTTTCGGTAAGCTCGGTGGCGAGGAGGCCGCAAAATGAAGAGACTGACCTTTATTTTCGCCCTGATCCTTTGCGCAGCCCCTGCATATGCCCAGGATATCGGTACCGCGGATACCAGCATAACCTCCAATCAATATTTCAGGGACCTGCGCTGCGCCAAATGCAAGCAGGAGAAGATGACCGGCCACTGGCAGGGAACTAGGATCGACCTGGAAGATAAAGGCGTTACTTTCGCGTCAAGCTATGTTGCCGACATACTCGGCAATACCGTGGGCGGCAGGATGCAGGGCGCGAGATACTGCCATTCCATGGGTTGGGACGCCAATTTTGATCTCGAAAAATTCGCAAAGCTCGCCGGGACGCAGTTCCATATATCGGGGATTTGGCGCGCGGGCCAAAACCTGACCTCTGCCGTCATCGGTAACGCCTTTGTCGTGAGCAGCATATTCGGGCATCAACAGTTCAGGCTCTATGCGCTGTATCTCGAGCAGGCGCTTTGCGATAATAGAGTGAATATACGCGTCGGCCGTATCGGCGCAGGCGATGACTTTGCCGCGGCGCCGATATATTGGAACTTCGTGCAGAACGCTATAGACGGCAACCCGGTCAGCATACCTATCAACCTCTACTTCCCCACCTACCCGACCGCCACGTGGGGCATCCGCGCAAAATGCAACATCATAAAAGATATATATACGATCTCCGGTCTTTACAACGGCGATCCTAACGTGCAGAGAGACTCCGCGTATGGCATGGACTTCACCCTGCGCCTGAAGAAGAAAGGGCTCATATTTGCGCAGGAGATCGCTTATGCTCCGAATACAGACAAAGGATGCAAGGGCAAGGGTTTGCCGGGGATCTACAAGGCGGGTTTCTACTACCACGGCGGGACGTTCTTCGATATGTCTTCAGACATAAACGGCGCTCCCTATGTCCTGACCGGCCTGCCGGCAAAGAAGCATATCGGGAATTACAATTTATATTTTCACGCCGAACAGATGATCTACAGGAAGAAAGGCACGGATTGCGATGAGGGCCTGACGCCGTTCGTCGTGGTCACGGTGGGACCGGAAAACATGAACAAGTTCCCGTTCTTCCTCGACGGCGGATTGGTCTATAGAGGGCTCATCCCCACCAGGAAGCACGATATATCGGCGGTGGGCTTTGCTTATGGAAAATATTCCGACGACATGCGCCATGCCGAGCGGGACGCGGGAGCGCCTATACAAAGTTATGAGTTCGTCGTAGAATTTACCCACAAGATAGAGATAACGCCCTGGATGTTCCTGCAGCCTGACTTGCAGTATATCGTCAACCCGAGCGGCGCCCACAACATCGATGACGCGTTTGTCGTAGGAACGCGCTTCGGCCTGACTTTCTAAGGGGCGGCCTTTTCGTATTCCATAAGCGCCATGCTAAGCGCTGCCTTGGCCCAGTTCAAGGGTGTGATCGGAGACGGCAGGTAATACCGCCGCCCCTCTATCACCACCGTATTTATACTCTCCGGGGATTGCCATGCCTTTACCGCTTTGCCGTCCGAAGTTATTGCGCGCCCCGTTACCTGTCCCAACGCGCGTTTTAAATGAACCGCGGCGAAATGTAGATCCTGCTCCCTTAA
This sequence comes from Candidatus Omnitrophota bacterium, assembly GCA_029004355.1. Classification (GTDB taxonomy): domain Bacteria; phylum Omnitrophota; class Gorgyraeia; order 2-01-FULL-45-10; family 2-01-FULL-45-10; genus FEN-1322. The sequence continues at coordinate 7,404 of JAQURV010000046.1, read as the reverse complement.
CTTGGGGTCCGTCGTTATCTTCGCAAGGTGTAGCCTGGCCAGCGCTATCAAACTATCGAAGAACCACTGCGCCTCCGTATCCGGGATGAGCTTACCGAGCCGCCAGAGAAACGCGTTGGCGGAAGACGTGTCGCCCGTGAGCGCGGGCGCGTCCGCGCCGACGGCGGAAGGCTTCTCTATCCAGTAGTTGCCCGCCTGGTAACTGTCGTGGAGGTAGCGCAGGATGCCCATCGGCCGCTTGAGCGTTTCGACTATCAGGAGCGAGCGCCTAATCTCTTCTTCGCTCAGGCCCTCGAGCGGCGAAGGCTCTATCAGGACCACAAGAGCCGCGTCTGCGAGCCTGAAGTGAATGTCGTCGGGCTTATAGTCCGGCGATTCGCCTCCGAGCGTGAGCTGGTATCTCACTGTGCCGAGACCGTCTTTTATGAGCGCATTAAGGGATGCCTCGGCCCATGCTTCTTTGGTTTCTTTCCCGGTTTTTTCGATAAAAGAATTGAGGCGATTGCGCGAAGGCTGCAGGGCCACATTGTCACTATACATGATCCTCCGCCATATCTGGAGCGAATGCGTCGCGAGGGCGATGCTGGATGTATTTTTACGGGGTATCTCCTCCCACGCGCCGGCATCCTCATACGATGTAAACTTTATTTGTTTCAGGAAGAGCGGATAGAGCGAGATCACTTTCAGGCGTTTATCGGTAAGATCTTCCGCTATTACGAACCCTTCTTCGATGGCCTCGCCCAGAGCCGTGAAGAAAAGCCCGTGGGCGTCTATCTGCCTGTGGTTCCACACCTCCGGCTTACCGCCGGCCATAACATCGTCGAGCGCCGGGGACTTCCCGTCGAACCGGATGTGCGGCATCGCCATCGCGTCCTGCGCAAGGGCCGGGGAGGTTATTATGTTCTCAAAACGCGCTATCTGCGCGTCTGTCGCGTAGTAATCCCACAGGGCCAGTAATAATTTTCCGGCGTCCTCTCTTCTCGCGGGATCCCTCAGCAGCGAATAGTATACCCAGACATTATCCCTCACCCATATCGCGTCATAATTCGTGGTATCCTTCTCCCCTTCGAGCGCACGCGCGGCCGCAGGGGCAAAACCTCTCGGGGTAAGGTCGATCCGCAGATACGGCGCAAGCGCGGAACGGATCTTTTTGACAAGCGCCTTGTCGAATTTTTCTTTCACCCAGCCGGAAACTTCTTCATTGAATACCGCGATGAACTCCCCCTCGGGCGAGAGCACCTCTTTATAAGGGGTCGCGGAGGAAACGTAAGCTTTGACCTTTGCGTATGCGGCTTCTTTACTGCCGTCTTCCGCGCATTGGACGGCGGCAATATGGAAACCTGCGGCGATACATAATATAGCGGTATAGAAGCTGAATTTGCGTATCATCCCATTAAGATTACTTTATTTTTTCAAAATATGCAAATCAAACTGGATATAGTATAATTTCATCCATGAGGGCATTACTTATAAATCCCTGGATATACGACTTTGCCGCATACGACCTCTGGTCGAAACCTGTCGGCTTATTGACGATAGCTTCCCACCTTAAGAATGCCGGCTGGCAGATCGGCCTCATCGATTGCCTCGACAGGTTCGATCCGGACCTGCGGCGGCATACCGGCAAGCCTCCCCACACGACCGGATACGGAAGCGGCTCTTATTATTTTGAGGCGATAGAAAAACCGGCGGTCCTTAAGGGCATCCCCCGCGAATTCAAACGTTACGGCCTCCCGGCAGGTCTGTTTAAGGAAAAGCTCGCCCGGGAAGAGAGGCCCGACATTATCCTGGTCACGACGGGGATGACCTACTGGTATCCGTCTTATGCCGATACCGTAAAAATTTTGAAAGAGACCTTCCCCGGCGTTCCCGTGATGCTTGGCGGGATATACGCGAGCCTCTGTTACGACCATGCCTGCAAATATAGCGGCGCGGACCTCGTCCATAGAGGAAGCGAAATGGACGGGATATTCGCCTCTATTTACAAGATAACCGGCGCCGGTCCGGGAAAGCGCAAGAACAGTTCAGAGTCCCTCTTTCCTTATTACGATCTCTACCCTGATCTGCATTATGCGACTCTCCGGACGTCGAAAGGCTGCCCTTTCCGCTGCACATATTGCGGCTGGTACTTCCTGGACCGTTCTTACAGCCGTCTGGATCCCGGGGCGGTCGTCGGGGAAATAGCGCATTTGAACCGTAAATTGAACGTAAAGGATTTTTCATTCTACGACGACGCCCTGCTATACGACGCGGAAGACCATATAATAAAGATACTCGAGGGAATACTCGCGGAAAATATTAAAGCCTGTTTTCATACTCCGAACGGCCTGCACAGCGTCTTTATGACGCGCGAAATAGCGGATCTTTTCAAGCGGTGCGGGTTTGTCAGGCCGCGGCTCGCCCTCGAGACGGCTTCGCCGGCAGGGCAGAAAGCGACGGGCGCGAAGACTACGAATGAGGATTTCCTGCGGGCAGTCAGCTCTTTAAGGGACGCCGGCTATAGGCCGGGAGAGGCCGGGGCGTATATTCTGATCGGCCTGCCGGGGCAGACTATAAAAGAGGTTGAAGAGAGCGTAAAATTTGCCGCGGCGCAGGATGTAAGGATATTTCTGGAGGAATATTCACCGATCCCGGGAACGCCCGATTACGAAAGAAGCGGCCTCGGGGAAAATTTAGACCCGCTCCTGCACAACAACAGCATCTTCTGGCTGCATGACGCCGGACAGCGCCGGGAATACCAGAGGATAAAAGACCGGGTGCGCGGCCTCAACCAACGCATACGCGGTTCTTGCCTTCCTCTTTAGCCTTATATAATGCCTTGTCCGCTTTTTCGACCAGCTCTTCTTTATCGTGCTCTTTCGAGAATTCGACCACGCCCATGCTTATCGTCGTGCCGAGGTTATCATTCTTGAAGCGGAACTTCTTATTCTGGACGCCTTCCCGTATCTTTTCGGCTATATCGAGCGCATCCTTTTGGCCGGCGCCCGACAGCATCACCACGAACTCTTCTCCCCCGTAACGCGCCACGACATCGGTCTGGCGGCACTTCGATTGTATTATCTTCGCGAATTCCCTAAGTATGGTATCTCCGGCCTGATGGCCGTAGGTATCGTTGATATGTTTGAAGTTATCGATGTCGGCCATGATTATGGCCAGGCGCTTCGATTTATAAACGGACGCGTTCCTGAATTCCGCCTCGAAGAGGAGGTTGAAGTGGCGTATATTGTAGAGGTTCGTGAGGCCGTCGCGCGTAGCCTGCCTGAAGAGGCGGGCGCGCTCGATCGATTGCAGTATCTGGGCATACAATGAGGTCAAGCTGTAGGAGAGCCCTATTGCCAGGATCGGGTAGAATGTAGCGACGGCTATATTGAAGACGCCGAATATAAAAGTCGATAATACGGCATAGGAAACGATGCCCATGGTAGCCAGGGCCATCCCGCCGATCAGCCTGAGGTTGGAAAGATAGAGTGTAACGATTATCGATACCAGTAATATTATCAGCATATTCCAGTATCTCGGCAGGCTGTAGATGAAATCGTTCGTGATCACGCTGTTTATGACCATGGCGTTTATGCCGACCGCCGGATAGGCGTTCTCTACCGGCACCGGCTTGATATCGGTCAGCCCCGCAGCGGTAAGACCCACCACGCATATCTTTCCCCTGAATTCATTAAAATCTATAGGGCTCGCGAGGCCCTTCACCGCAAGGGCATAGGATTTTATCACGTTTATGTAAGAAAAGTGCTTGAACTCCTTGCCCCACCTCGCCTTCCAGTTGATTATGAATTGATTTTTCTCGTCGAGCGGTATCTTTATGGTCTTATTGCCGGCCGCCTTTGCGACTATCTCGTGCTTTTCCGGATAGAACGAAATATCCCCGTCTTTTACGCCCAGCGCATCCATCCCTACCTTAAGTCCCAGCTGATACGCGGTCCTTTCCCTGAATGATATCAGCGGAGGTACCCGCCTCAAGATGCCGTCCATGTCGGGGATGGCGTTTATGTGCCCTACGTCTTCGGCGTATTTGGCAAACTGCGGGAGCGGCTCGATAAGCGACGAGACCCCTTCGCCCTTATAGAGGGATCCCGCGCTCTGTTCCTTCAAGTCAAATAGAAGCGGCAGGCAAACAACGCCGGAACCCTTAATGGCCTCTTCCAGGGCGCCGTCGTCCGCCGGGTCCTGCGGTTCGGAGAATAAGACGTCGAAGACTATCGCCTTTGGCTTGTGATCGGAGACGGCTTTGATAAGCGTGGCGTGCCAGCTCCTTGGCCAGGGCCACCTGCCGATGTCCTGGATGCTGTCTTCGGCCATGTCGATAAATACTATATCGGCCTTCAATGGCTGAGACGCCCTCAGCCTGAATCGGTAATCCAGGGTTATAAGCTCGAGCCGCTCCAATACGTCGAACTGGTAGAGCAGGATGACTATCAGCGCCACAAAAAGCGCCAGCGCCCATCTTATGCGGTACTTGTACCTGAATGTCCGCTGGTAAATAAAATCACGGAAATTTTTCATAGCCGCAAAGACCATCCGTTAAAGCTCCTCCTCCCCCATCAATAAATAGAATTCTCCGGCGCCTTCGGAAGAACTGCCTACCTTATATTCTATCCTGGCAGTTACATCACCGCCCTTGGCGGCAATGTAATCTATCAGGACGCTCCGGATCCTCTCCGCCACAGAAACGGCTTCTTCTTTCTCGGTCTCATGCAGGACGACGAATATCATATTTCCGTCGCTTATCACAAAATCGGCGCGCCGGCGCAGACTGGACCTTACCAGTTCTTCGAGATCTATCATGGAGACCAAAAGATCGCTTAAGCCCTCTACCTTAAATGCTACCATAGAGATTATAACGCCGCTCATAACGGCCTGGTTGAGCGCGGTATCGACATACTCCTTCAATATCTCTTTGGCGCCCAGGCCCTTTGTCCTGGCAAGCTCTACCCTGGAGACCGCACTGCCTCCGGAACAGGCGGCGAGGGCCTTTTTTATAGACTCTATGTCCGAGATGGCATCGCGCAGCGCCTTCGCGGCTTCCCTATCGGCAACCTTGCCGAGCGCGGACGTTATCTTATCCTTCGCCGAATCCGCGAGGCCGTTTATCTTTTCATTATCGCTAGAGTGGCTTTTCATAATAACCATAAGTATATCATAAAACTGGAAAAATTGGGACACATCTGGAATACAAAAGGGGAGATTCTGAGCTTAACTTTATAACCGCCCCCTGCTTAAAACGCAAAAAGAGGCTGTTTTGTGAAATGTGGATACTGATTCAGGATTTCATCCCGAGATGCAGATGGCGTATTCGATGGGTTGCAATTTATTTAAAATACTTTGGTTAGGCAAAAACAATGCGGTGGGTAGTACCTTCCGGGATGACACCTATTTACCTATTTACTTTTCAGCAACCAAATCCTGAAAGTCTTTTTCATTCCTTATGCCGTTAAAATCTTCGTCTTTTTTGGCATATTCCCGCTGTTGTTTATTTAACTTTATAGCCCTCTTCAAATTTTGAATGGCTTCTGCACTTTTGCATTTACGTGCGTATGCGCAAGCAAGATTATAGTAGCCATCTGAGAAGCTGGGATTAATTGTAACTGATGCTTGGTACTGATATATTGCTTCATCAAGTTTGCCTTCTTCTGCGTACTTGCATCCTTGGTTGTAGCGTATTTTATCTTCGTTTAGACAAGTAAAGTTGTTATTCAGAAAACCATTTGCAAACTCAGAATCTTTGGAATGCGTGTTTGGCTCATAGTCATATTTCACAAAAACTCTAAACCATTTCTTGGCATTAGTCTTGTCTCCAAGATAAATATTACACCATGCTAGTTTGAGAGCAGCTTTATATTTTTCTTCATCGTAATCAGAAGCATCCCAAGAAAGCTGATAATATGCACGCGCCTTTACAAAATTACTTTCTTTGAAAAAGATTCGTCCTAAATTAAATGCTGCATCTGCATACCTCGAGCTATCTTCGCTTCTAAGAATATTGATATAAATGTTTGTGGCTTTCTGAGCATCCGTTTCTTCATAAACTTCTTCCGCCAATAGATATTTAGCGAGGTCGTAATTGGGCTTTAGGCTCAAGGCCTTGGTATAAGCCTCTTTTTTTGTTGCGACATCATCCACATCCTGTCCATCTTTTAGATAGGCACCTGCGTAACACTCAGTTTTGATAAACGCAATAAATTGCTCATTCAGAACGCCTATTTTTTCTACAAAGATATTCTCTATTGTTTCGATGCCATGCCATTGATCTTTAACTTTTGCTAAAAAATCGATAAGCTTGCCGCGTGAATATAGCCAGTAGAAAAAAGCTCTTGTGACTGATTCGTTATAGCCAATATTCGTACTGAATTCTGAATCTGACATAGCTATAAGCTTACTAATACTTATAATGTTCCCCGCCTCCATAGCATTCCTAATATCCAACTCTCTCATAGGATTAGGAGACCCTATCACAAGCTTGCCATTAACAATACGCGATGTCTCACCAAGAAAAGCAGCCACTCCTTCATTAAACCACATTGGTGTATTTCCATAATTTATCTGTGCAAAATGATGCCCGATCTCATGAAATAACGTTCCCCAACCTGAAACAACACCATTAGGCCTATCTCTACTCATAAAAACGGCTGGGATAGCCCCCTGGTAAAAACCAAACACTTTCTCGGATTTTGAGGCTGTTCTTTTGTAATATATTTTTAATCGTTTATCAAATCCCTTAGAAAAATATTTTGGATACACGCCTTGATAATATGCTTCACATTCCTCCAATATTAAATTCCTGAATATTGGAGGCATATCCGAATAGACAATAAAATGTTTAGACTGATATGTTTTTTCATGAACGAGCAAAAAGACCGAAATTATCCCTACTGCCAAAAATATTCCTATGCCTAATAATATTTTTCGCATTTTACTCTTCATGCAAAAATGCATCTCCGATCTTTCCCTCATAAACCCACTTCCCGTCCTTCAATTCTGCATTAACTTTTTTCCCGTCTCCATATGTTGCAACTCCCTTGCCAAGAGGTTGACCATTTTTAAATTGTCCTTCAAACTTACAACCGGTAGTATAAGTCATGACACCGGTTCCGGTCATAGTATTATTTTTAAACTCGCCCTCGTACTTATCTCCGGTGCGAAAAGTTACTACGCCGTTACCTTCTGCTATCCCATTCTTGAATTCGCCCTCATACTTGCTTCCATCTAAATAGGCATAAATTCCTTTGCCATGCTTAACACCATTTTTAAATTCACCTTCGTATCTCTCCCCACTTTTATATGTTAATATCCCCTTACCGTTAAAGGAGTTATTCTTAAATTCACCTTCATATTTACCTTCGAGATAAGTTACGATGCCCATGCCTTCTAATAACCCGTCCTTATAAAAACCTT
>JAQURV010000045.1 GCA_029004355.1 Candidatus Omnitrophota bacterium | reverse complement strand
GGTTCCGGTGTAGCAAGAAGAGATGTGGAGGCCAAACTCACAGAGTGCGATAAAGCCGGGAGCAGCAGGGAACGGGCGACTACATGGGCAAACTTTGTCCTTGGCGCGTTGACAGGCGCGCGTGCGGCCGCAACGAACGATGAGGATAGGAATAATCTCGATCAAAGGATAGGGGCTGTAAGAGGCTTTATAGATGCCGTTGCTACAAGCGCCACGCTTCCGACGGTAAGACAGTTACAGGCGCTCGCGAACGGTGACAATAATATACTGAGGACCATGCTGATCGCGGCAAGTCCGGATATCGGAACTGACGGAGCGAATGCGATCGTAAATATGGCCTGCGCTATTGTTGAAGCCGGCCACGCATCGGGTATCAACGTCGACATCGCTTTGAATCGCGCTATCATGGCGGTAACGTCCTCTATCCAGAACGGATCGGCCGCCGGGACATTGTCGATATTTAACCAGGTAGTTGCAACCTTGACGCGTAACGTCGGAAGCAGTGCGGCAGAGTTGATACGCGGCCGCATGGAGAATGCCGCTGCAACCATGAACCTCCGCCAGGCCAGGGAAGAGAGGGCCATGAAAGTCCAGGCCGTGGGCTCTCTTGCGCAAAGGATCCTTGCGGGCGCCCTCTTATTTGTGACTCCGAAGGTCCAGAGCCCGGGAGCCGGCATATCCATCGGACTTATAGGCAGGATGAGTTATGAGCTAGGGATCTCTTTACCGGCGGCGCTTGCCTTGACCATACCGCTGACAGCATCGGCAGATAAAGTCACGGAGACATGCTGCGCTGTCGATGCCGCGGGCCAGAGGACAGATCATCTCACCGCACCTCAGATAATCGCCGCGGCCAATACTGCCAACCCGACCGAGGCTATCAGGAATCTAGTTGCTGCAGGATCTATAAGCGTACTGCCTACGCGCCTCGCCAATAGCGGGGTCGCTAGAGGTCTCTTCGCGGAAGGTTCGGCCGGATACCGTCTGATGCAGGTAGTAGAGACGAGTCAGAGGTTCATGAGGCTTACAGGCATGTCCATAGATGCGATGGAGACCCATAAATTCATCACGCCTGAAGTCGCGAATATTTTGAGAGCGCGTGAGGGGTTGGCCCTGACGGCCGCTCCTACGCCCTCGACGGTCGCTTCAGCGCAGGCCGCCCGGGCCGCTGCTGCCGGAGCGCAGGCTCCCGAAGCAGTCACGGCAGCTGTTACAGCCAGAGGTTCGCTCGTTGCCGGCGCCGGATTTGCGCTTGCAGGCGTTGCCGCAGCGGTCAGCTCATTAGCGCTGGCTACAGTAGTCGGATCGGTCATTGTGCCGATAGCCGCTATAGGCCTCGGCGCTTTCTCGGCATTCAATCTTATGGCAGCCACGGGGCTTATCTCGCAGAGCATACGCGTGCGCGCCGCGACGGGAGACTGGGCGAGCGCCATAGCTACTCCTACAGCGGTAAGCAGCGCGTTCGCTAATGTAACGCGGTTACTGCAGGGCTCGATAGAATTCCACGAAGGCATACACAGGCAAGCGCCCGGAGGCAGCGAAGCCGCGGCCTACTTGAGGCAGGGCACAAGGTTTGTGACACATACATTAGTAGAAGCTGCCAAAGTCCAGGCCACGCGGACCATGGACTCTCTCGGAAGAGATTGGGCTAATACAAGGACCACCGCAAAGATACTTGCTCCTCTTGCCCTGGCCGGAGCCATACTCATGGCGGCTCCCCTCGCAGGCATTACGCTCGGCTTGGGCGGTTCGGTGCTCCTGGTGGTCAATCTCTATAGTCCGCTACTCAGTTCACTCGGCCAGGCCAAGGCACAGACCGCGACCCTTAAGGGCCAGACAAAGTTAAGCGGCGGCCTTAACATGCTAAGCGGAATGGCAAAGAGTCCGATCGCCATATTATTTAATATAGTGAATATACTGGCATATCCGCAACTGAAAGCGGCAGTATCAAGCTTCTCGTCGGCAAGCCTGGGAAGCTTCTCATTAGCCGGCGGGCTGGGCATGGCCGGCTTCGGACTCTCTGTCGCGACCAATAAGGCGGTCAGCGTGATGGGCGGCATGGAAGCTAAGGCCATCTGGCAGGCTGCCGCAAGAGCCGGCTCGGCTGAGGTCGTCATGCAGGACGTGAGAGGAGCGGCCGCAGAGGCGCGCGAAGCAAAGCAGGATATCAAGGTAAGCGCCATAGAAAGGATCGTTAACGATACTAACGCGAGGCTGGGCGGGACGGTAACGCTCCAGTCTGTCCTTGCGAAATTGGCCGATACGCCGGAAGCCGGCAATATGATGGTCCAGATATACCAGGGTTTGAATTCCGAGATGAAGGAAGCGACAGGATTGCGCATGCTCCAGACGGCGGTCAGGAAGAATCCCAACGATCTTGACGGAGCCTTGAAGACGCTCCACGCGTGCCTGGCCGCGGATCGCCTGACCAACGGCGGCGCTATAGAGATAAATGCATTGAACGGCCAAGATTTAGTCATTACGGCCAACTACTACGACGTTACGCCGAGGGCCGTATATGAACAGTTAGGGTTTGCCCCGGATGTCGCCGAAACCATGGATACCATATTCGCGAAGATACTCGAAGGAAAACCCGAGACGATGATCGGCGAAATGAGGGAAGGCATTAATATAGATGAACTTGGCCGCGCAGCCGGCAGCATGGTGGGTATCCCGGCGACGCGGAACGAAGTTGCGCTGGCAGGCAAGACATTCACTCCGATAGAGTACGGAAGCCTTATCTTCCTGATCGACGCTTCCGGTACCGGGACTCCTCTGCATGTGGATCCGACTGATAATACGGTAACTGTAACGACCGGAGAAGGGACGTCTGCTGTGTCCGTCGTCTACACGGTATCCAAGGACGCGAACGGTATGTTCGTATTTACAGCCGAAGACGGCACGGCCGTGACGGCAGTTACGGCGACTACGGTTACCCTCGGAGGCATCAAGCATACATTAGTGGACGCGGACGGCAATATTACCTTAACGCATACCGCTACCGACGCCGATAATAATAACGTGACCGTGTCGGAGACCGTCGCGGACGGCGGGACTTACAAGATAGGCGATGATACTTACACGGTCTCAAGATCCGCAGACGGCCACATACTATTTAAAGCCGGCGACAGCTCTGTCGGCGCCGCGGCCCGGAAGATCGGCGGCGCGATAGCCGCACGCGCGCTCTGCGCGGATCCCGCGAATACATTGGACGGATCAGAGATAGCCGAAGTGGCCGCACGGTACGGTACGACTCCCGAAGCGATCCTGCAGGAACTTACATTCACCGCGCCCGCCGGACATAAGATCAGCATTACCGCGGCTATGGCCAGGGCGATCATGGACGTAATTAACGCCTTGCCCGATGATATTAAAGGCAAGGTCGATGTCTTGAGGCTCAAAGTTACGGAAGATTCGATCTGCGCGTCCGTCTTAATAGACGGCGAAGCTCAGACCATTGTCTTGTATACGGGAGACGAGGTAAAGGCAAAAGCGAAACCGGTTGAGCTGGCCGCCGAAGCCGCAGAAGCAGGGCAGGAAGTGAAGCCCGATGAACGGGACGATGTGGCTGAGGCTATCGCGCAGGCGGAAGCCAAGCTGGCCCAGAACGATATCCTCGGAGCGCAAAGATCGCTAGGCCGCGCCGAAGATCTATTACAGCACAAGACGCCGGAGGAACAGGAAAGGTACCGCGGACCGATGGCGGGCGCCAGAAATAAGATACAGGAAGCCGCAGTGAAGAGCATGGAAGCCGCGGCGCAAGCCCCTGCGCCTGCAGCGCCGGCGAACGCCCCTGCGGTCAGCGCGTTCATGGAAGGCGTCCTGGAGGAAGCCGCGGATAATCTGATCCTCACGGCGACTACCCGCCAGCAGGTCGACGCCATAATCGAAGCGCGCGACATCCTGGCGCAGCCCCAGAACCTCCAGATGATCGAGAACTGCGCGTCCGGCGCGCTCTATCATGAATTGACGATCGAAGGTAACCTGGTAGACCCAAGAGAGCTTGCCATACAGCTGGCCCAGGTCCTCTTAAGCGACCCCGCCAGGCGCAGAGAGATAATAGAGACTAAGAATACCGGCAGCACGGTAATGGTATCGGCCGAGGAGATGATCACGGTTGCCAGGGAATATTATGACGTCCCGATGCATCTTGCATCGACCGATATAACCGGCATCGACGCCACGCTGGAAGCGGGCCATCCCGTTATCGTATGGGTCGCCATAAGGGCCGGCGGAACGAACAACCATTTCGTCACGGTAACAGGCATGACCGGTAAAGGTCCCGGCGGCTATTATGAAGTAGTCGAGCAGGACGGCAGCGTATATTATGTCGCAAAAGATAGATTTGTGAATCAGGCCGCCAACCCGGGCATGGAATTCATAAGGGTGGAGGGCAATATATTTGTGATATCGGTCGAGTCCTTGGCGGGAATAGGCACGACGGTAAAGATCGGTAAGTCTCAGATGGTCCTCGGCAGCGCGGAAGGCGCGGCATTCACCCAGACGGCATTGCCGGCAGGTATGACGGTATCCGGCGCAGATATAGGAAGGATAGGCCATGTCAGAACGGGCGGCGCCGTAGAGCCGCAAGAGCAGAAGCCTTCAGAAGATACGGTCGGCGGCGAAATAGCGAAAGATCCGCTCAAGAAGATGGTCGCGGCCGCAAAGACGGTGCAGGAAGTATTCGATCTAAGGGATGAGAACGGTAAGCCGATAGTCGAAGAGGTCAAGGATCCTACGAATGAAGTCACCTTGAGCGTTAGTCACGCGCTCTTGGCGTTGATGGGAAGGCTTAGAGACTTTATCCGCGACCTGCCGCCCGGGGTAGATAACGCTACGGCAGCAAATCTCCATAACGCGTTGACCAAGATAGAGAATATCTTAAGGGAGATAGGAGCCGGAAAGTCGCCTATCAGGTACTTCATGGCGGAAGTGGATCCTGTCTCGGGCCATATACTCGGGTTTGCTAAAGCGGACGGCATAGCCCTGGCGGCCAACCTCGTGGACTATTTAAGAGTCATCGGCATGAGCGCCGTCAACAAGTCAGAGAACATGCTCCTCGAAGAATATGTGCTGCACGAAGTGCTCGAGAGCGTTACCACCAAGAGCCAGCACGAGAACCTGTATCAGAAGGTGCAGAGGCAGATATATGGCCGCGAAAACAGGCTTGGTAAGGCTATGGGCGAGTTTAACGATATACTCCGCGGCAAAGAGATAGTTAAGGCTCCGGAAGGACTCGTGAAGCGGACCTTCAATAAGATGATCCCTGCGATGGAAGCATTGGGCAGGATGATAATCTTTATTTCCAATATCGCGATACCTCTATTGGTAGTCGGCGGATTGGCATATATGTTCGGCGTCAATGAAGAGATGGGGAAAGTCTTCCTTGAGAAAGCGCTGGCCTACTATTTTGCCGTCCTTACGACGGGAAATATCCTCGCCCAGCTGTCGGAGATGAGAGAAAAAGGCTTTAGAAGGCCGGCGGGCAAGGCGATGATATCGTTATTGATAATGGCCGGTATCTTTATGGGATTGAATAATATCCCCGCTATGGCGTTCGGGTATGTGATCCCGGGAGCCGTGATCGAGAACGCCGGATACTTAGGAGAGATCGGCTATGTCACGAAAGGTAAGTGGGACGCCAAGCATCTTGATAAGGCGGAAAGGCCCGAGACAGGAGCCGTATCTTCCAGGCATGGAGTCTTTAAAGCTATTATGTCCGCCGTACTTATAGCAGGACTTCTCGCAAAAGGCGTGGCCGCCACGTCGGGTCTAGGCCTTGTGGGTGAGGTCGCTCCGGAAGTCGGCTTAGTCCTATTCTGCATCGGCGCCATAGGATGGGCTATCGTGAGCGCGATGGATATAACCGAATCCAGATTGGAAAAGGCGGCCAGGAAGCTGGAAGAGATCGAAAGAGAAAAAGCTGCCCTGGAGGCGCGCATGGCCCAGGCCCAGACTATGAACCAGCCCGGCCAGGAGGAGACGCTCGCTAAATTACAGAAAGAGATAGTGACAAGCGCGAAATTTATCGAACAATTGATAAAAGAATATGAGCCGATGGTAACCGACAAAATAAAGGATACGAAGAGCTACACCGATACGATGACCCTGAGGAGCCTGTCGCATTCCATAATGGATGCCGACAAAGAAAGTGATAGGATCAAAAAGTACGAGATAGCCATAGATTACAAGAAAGACCTGAAGGCGTTGATGGACCTGCACCTTGATACCGCATTTATAAAGGATATGAAGAAGATAACATATATAAAGCCGGAACTCCTGATGCCGAAGTTCCAGATATTCAAGATAAAAGACATAAATATAGACCATATTAAAATAGCGGACGCCTTTAAGAAGCAGAGTCTCGCGCAAAGGATGATAGCGGCGGTAAAGAGGGGCATCAGCGCGTTGTGGGGCGACGAAAGAGGGACGGTGGATCTAAGGGCCACGGTAATAGGCTTAGCCAGGAAACTTATGTTGGTAGTGACTATGTTGTTGGCATTGGTCAAGGGCGATAGGGCTGAGCTCAACATCGAAGATCTTTCCACAAGGCCCGTCCAGCTAAAATACGAAGAGTTTGTCCCGGAGATACGTCTTCCGATGACGGCCAAAGAGGAGCTTCTGATGGTTGAAGCCGCGAAAGAGAAGCTCCTATCTGTAAGCGATGAGCGGACAAGGAAGATGTATGAAGCGACGATGAACGTCCCGATAGAATTTGTAGACGGCTCCGATGTCGTCGAAGCCATGTACCTGGAAGGTAAAGTCATCATCCCGAGGGTAAAGATCGACTCGAGCGACAACAGAGAAGAGATGGTTGCCATGAGCCTCGCACATGAGTTGGCGCATGCCTATTACGCAGGACTTCGCGCGGCCAATGACCCGTCGGGAGATATCTCCCATTATGAAGAAGAGCGCAGGGCCGTTGAGGTTGCGTACTGGGCTATCGAGGGTTCAGTGATGGTGCTGAAGGTGGAACCTGTTGGGTCGGCATTGGTGCCGCAAGTTATTCTGTATGCGCAGCCCGCCGAAGGTGATAACTATACGGTAACAATAGGCACCGGCTTGCAGGGCACGCAGGAAGCCCTTAACGAGGCCGGCAAGTATCAGCATATAAAACCGGTCAGAGAAATATTGGAGAAGATCAAGAAAGGTATCAGTAGTTTATATAAGGATGAAAGAGGCACGGTCGATCTAAGAGCCACGGTAAGAGGAATTATCGCCATGGCGCGTAAAGTGTCCGGTTGGTTCAAGCAGCGCGGAGTGATCGTGCAGGCCGCGAAGATCACCGCACCGCAAGCATTGGCCGCAGCCCGCCGCGCAGAATTTGAGTATGGGCTAAGGCAGCAGGGGATACCGCAAGAGACGCGGACTGTCATATCGTCCAAGTTCAGCGATAAAGTGATCGACTATCTAATGGATAATGGAATAAGGATAATGTTGAATGACCAGGTTGGATTGGCCATCTCGCCCGACGGAAAGACCCTGGCGATATCCGTAGAATTTTTAGCGCAGCATTCATCCCAATATATCGAACACGGTGTTTTGAATCACGAGGCTCTCCACATTAAGGCCGGAGAATCGACGATATACGCGGAGTTTGCCGTTGAACTCAAGGGCGTGATCGAACTTTATAATAGGTATAAGAGAGGGGAGGCTCTAGATGCCGACCTGATGCAGATATTAATCAAATATGGAATTATAGATGCTGACGGGAAAGATCAGGGAAAAGGCATGGCAATGGAGAAGTTAATTAATGGCATAGCATTAAATGTCGTAGGACAAGTCAGGCAGGGCTGGTTACTTGATGCTATGAAAGCCAATAAATTCTCCGAATATACAAGAGCGCAGGATCTATCCGACGCTGATATTATAAAAGGCGGATATGATTTAATAGCCACGGGCATATTCAAAGATGCTCAAAGCGCCGCGCCGAAAACGTCTGCCGCGCCGCAAGCGTTCGCTCCTTCGGTCCAGGCGATAGCCGGAAGGATCGGTCGTGAGCTGGCCGGAAAGAACGTCCCGTCCGCCGGGATCGAAGCGATCGCCGCGCAGATCACGAACGGAGCGAAGACGATCGATATGGGTCATAACGGAATGCTGCCGGAAGGCAAGACGCTGACGGTAATGGTTAATGGCCGGGCGATAGAATTGCAGGGCGCCGGCACCGAAGGCATCGATGCGGCCGCCGCATTATTGAACGCTCCGGGACTCTCAGAGAAGGACAGGACTGCCATCGAAGAAGCCCTGAAGGGCAAGCCGCTCTCTTATGAAGCCGGTCTAAAGATAGTGAGAGAAAGACTCTCCGGCGGTACTATAGGGCTGCGCCTGGATGTAAGCACTCATTCCGCTATTGATATAAGGATAGACGAAAATGGCAGGGCAACCATTGTAGATACTAATGTCGACAGGACGTTCGTAGAAGGCGAAGAAGTAGTGGTAAGCGCGCACAGCCACACCAAGGCAATAGAAGATATCCGTGAATTGGCCGGTGACGCTGTCGCGGCTCCCGAGATAGCGGCCATATCCGGACGGCCGGTGACCGAACTTATATTCCAGCCGCAGGGCGAGGTAAGCGCGTTTACATTCGACGCGAAGTCCGGCACATGCACTCTGACCGGCCGCGTCTCCGGCGATATCAGGCTTGCAGATATCACGCTCTTCGACGCGAAGACGAGCATGACCGGCACGACAACTACTACTATAGATATAGCAGGCCTCGCCGGCGACGGATTTGTCGCAGTCCGTATCGTTAAGACTCCGATAGAAGGCACAGCGGTCAATGCCTGTACTGTGAGCGTGGAGAAACTGTCCGGGATACCGTCGGGACAGCCTATCCTGCCGGGGGCCTTAGACCAGAAGACTATGCCTATGCCGCAGCCGCTGGCCTTGCCGCTTACTGCCGCCTCGGCGCTCGCGCCTGACAAGAGGGCTCCGCCCGCCTCCGGCCTATTGGCCCAGGATCTAAATACGGCGAGCAGACAGAGGGCGCTTGACCGGCGCGTTAAGGACCTGAAAGACCGCGGCCTGATAAAAGACGCGCTGGTGGCCGCGCCGCATATAGACACGATCGCCGACGGTAACGGGAACTTGATAGCCGCATCCGGCTTCGACGTCATTGCGAAGATGGCCGGCGCCAAAGATTCACTTATGAGGGTAGCGATACTATTCGACGGGACCGACCCGCGTCAAAGAGTCCGCGCCGGGAAACTGATCGGTAATCTGGGCGGCCAGCCGAATATAGACGTAGTCGACATAAGCTCGGTCATAAACTCGCAGGGCAAAGCCAGTCTCACGCAGTTCATAGTCGATTACTACGCGGCCGGGAAGGATAAGATCAGCGTCGAGCCCAACACCGTGGGCCTTGGCCTGATAAATAACCTCACGAACCGCAATTTGATCAGGAGCGAGTTTGCGGCTAACGGCAGAAAGTCCGCCTGCGCGGTCTTTGTCGATGAGAAGATAGTCAGCCAGGCGCAGTCGGCGTATCTGGATGTGGTAAACGTCATATGCGGCGCCGCGGCGAAAGGCACAAGCCTCCTCGGCTTGGTGAAAGAAGGTCAGGAAGCATCGCCGGAGACGATAGCTCTCAACAAACTTGCTACAGAGGTGAAGGCCATACTGGGTGAGGGCGGGTTTGTCAGGATAATAAGGTATGTAACTGAAGAGATCAAGAGCTGGATTGATTCAGTTAACAAGGTATCTGTAGCGGCATAAAGCCATATTTTTCATATCAGAGTTGGTGTTTAACAGATTAAAAATTAGTCCACTAAAAATATTTTTGTAACCCATTCATTACAAAGGTATTGCAGATGCATTAGTATTTCAAAAAGGCGGTTTTCACCTATTGACAAGTTATTCCTATATGATATAATATATGTGTAAATCGTAAAAAAAGTCAGCTTTTAATAGATCGAAGCACAGGGTAGTAGTAAAGTTTAAAAAAGGAAAATCTCCCAATGTTAGCTTGGCAAGGCAGAACATGGAGTGACGGAGGAATATTCTCTCTAACGGGAGGATCAACTCGCGAAGAGCTGGGCTCTAAATCCTTAATTATGGACTTGAGAAGCCCGCGCAATAAGTGGTGGATGAGCACCATCGCGATAATCCTAACGTTTTGTTTTATATATCAGGATATAGTATGGGCACAAGAAGGTGCACCCGTTTGGTCCAAGCAGGCCAACGGGTCTTTTAATGTAAAGACCACCCCTTTAAGTAATAATAATCTAAATGCTAATATAGCAATACCGAAAGACGTAGCCGTTACAAAAGAGGTCTACCAGGGCTCTAATGGCGACAATAAGACGATCATCAATATCCAGGACGCCCACGCCTCTCTCTCCGCCCAGCAGTCCATATCCTCAGTCCTCGATTCACTCGTCACTAACTATGATCTTAAGCTCGTAGCCATAGAAGGCTCTACGGGCT
>JAQURV010000044.1 GCA_029004355.1 Candidatus Omnitrophota bacterium | reverse complement strand
CTGATATTCTTCGGTCTTTTATCGTTAGCCGTATCGGCCGGTTTTATATTGGCGCAGAAGGACCTGAAGAGGCTCCTGGCGTACAGCAGCATAGAGCATATCGGCATCGTATGCATAGGCCTGGGCGTAGGCGGCGTCATGGGGCTCTACGGCGCGCTCTTGCACATCTTCAACCACGCGATGACTAAATCGATCATGTTCTTCGGGGCCGGCAAGATAGTGAAGAAGTACGGGACTAATAATATGAATATGATAAGAGGCGTCATCGGGGCTATGCCGTTCGTGGGCTGCGCCGTTATGATCGCGACATTCGCGCTTGTGGGCTCGCCGCCATTTTCCATATTCTTAAGCGAGATCATAATAATAATCGCCGCTTTTACGAAAGGCGCCTATTTTACCTCGATCCTGCTTCTCTTCTTTATCGCGGTCATCTTCGGCGGCATAGTCTTCCATATGACGAAGATCATCTTCGGCAGACGGCCGGAAAAGATGGCGGTTTCGGGAGAGCCTTTGAGCGGGAAGTGCGTATTCGTAGTCCTGCTGGTATTGATATGCGTAATGGGCCTTAGGGTGCCGGCCCTTCTTAACGGTATCCTGGTATCGGCAATAGAGATATTGAAGGGCGCTTGATATGGATCCAAAACTCATCTTCAAAGATATCCTGGAAAAAGGCAAGGTCCCATTCGTTAATATGGAAGAACCCTACGACGACGAGTTTTCTATAAATGTGAACCTGGGAAATTTCAAGGCCGCATGCCTGGAATTGCACAAGGTCCTCAAGTCGCCCGTCATGATGCTATTCGCGACCGACGTAAGGGCAAAGAGGGGCGTCTTCACCCTTTCTTGCGTATTCTCAAGCGTTAAATACAGAAAGTGGATAACGGTTACTACGGATATAGACGGGGAAGATCCGCGTTTCGAGAGCCTGTCCAAAGAGATGTATTCGGCGAGCCTCTTCGAGCGCGAGATAAAAGAGATGTTCGGGATAGAGCCGGCGGGAAGTCCGGACAGCCGCCGGCTTAAGCTCCACGATGAAGTGTGGCCGGAAGGTCTCTATCCGCTGCGGAAGGATTTTCCCGCTGTCGCTTCGCTTTGGCGGGACCCCGCCATGAGTTGCAAAGATGTGTGTGTGGGCGGGGTAACCATGTCCGCCGCGGCTTCCGGAGAATATAAATTCAAAAGGATCGAAGGCGAGGGCGTATTCGAAATCCCCGTCGGGCCAGTCCACGCCGGTATCATCGGTCCCGGCCACTTTCGTTTCAGCGTTGCCGGCGAACCCATCATAAATATGGAGGCGCGGCTCGGTTTTACCCACAGGGGCGTCGAAAAGATACTGGAAGGCAGGACCGTTTCGGACGCCGTAAAGATAACCGAGTGCGTAAGCGGCGACGCGTCTTTCGGCCACAGTCTCGCGTTCTGCCAGGCGGTAGAAAAGATCTGCGGTATAAACGTTCCGGAAGAAGCCAGTGTCGTGAGGGCGATGATGCTGGAACTCGAAAGGTTATATAATCATGCGGCTGATATCGGCGGCATGGCCGTCGATGTGGGTTTCAGTTTTCCGTCCGCATACGCGTCCATAATAAAAGAGTCGATACTGGCATTGAATAAAGAGCTGACCGGCAGCAGGTATCTGAAAAATGTAAACAGGATCGGCGGGGTGAATAAGAATTTAACTATCGAGGATATAACGTGCCTCCGCGGATCTCTTAAGGGTATCCTGAAAGATTTCGGCGAGCTCAAAGATATGCTTTATAACAGCGTATCGTTCATGGATAGGGTCGATACCGCCGGTATCCTGAAGAAGAAGACGGCGGAAGACCTGGGAGTCATCGGTCTTGCGGCGAGGGCGAGCGGCATACCCATGGATATACGGAAAGATTTTCCGGGAGGCACATATAAAAAGGTCCGGTTTGACGTTATAAAAGAGTCTGGCGGCGATTGTCTTGCAAGGCTCAATGTCAGGACCGCGGAATTCGCCGGGTCCGCCGGGATGATACTGCAGTTCGCGGATATCCTGAAATGCGGCGGCCAAAAACTTTTCGCAGATCACCCGGCGGTGAGACCGGGCTCCGGCCTGGGGTATGTAGAGTCCTGGAGGGGCGCGGTACTCTATTGGGTCAAATTGGACGAGAAGGGTACCATCGAAAGATGTAAGATAGTCGACCCGTCTTTTCATAACTGGGAGGCGCTGTCATTTGCCGTCCTCGGTAACATAGTACCCGATTTTCCGTTGTGTAATAAAAGCTTCGACTTATCGTATTCGGGGAATGACCTATAGCCATGTTCGAGATAATAAAAAATAGATTATTTAAGGGAGTCGTTACCGGGTCCTTAAGGGGTATGGGGCCCTCCAGGCCGGAAGATCTTGAGGCCCTGGGGCAGGAACTTAAAACGGCCATCCACAAGAGGTTCGGCAGGTCATTTCATATCCGCGAAGTCGATACGGGTTCCTGCGGCGGTTGTGAGTCCGAGATAATCGCGACGACGAATCCCATATATGACGTCCAGAGGTTCGGCGTCGACTTTGTAGCCTCGCCAAGGCATGCGGACGCGCTTTTAGTCACCGGGCCGGTCTCCAAAAATATGGCGCTGGCGCTCAAGAAGACATATGATGCGATGCCCGGGCCGAAATACGTCATAACTCTCGGCGACTGCGCGCCGGACGGAGGGCTCTTCAAGGGTTCTTACTATGTCGAGGGCGGCGTCAAAAATATCCTCCCGGTATCGGCGCATATACCCGGCTGCCCGCCGGATCCCATGACGATAATAAGATATCTTCTTATATTGCTTAAAGTTTGAGTTCCTGGTCGTCGGTGGCGGCGAAAGTGTTCGGGAATATCTTTCTTGCAGTATTCTCGGCGAACCCGCGGTCTTTCAAGGAAGGGTAACGGCCGGCGTCGAAATGGATGAGGCCCAGTTTTTTTACTCCGCACTCTTTTGCTATCCCGGCAGCCGCTTCGGGATTCAGATGCGAGGCCTTACTGACATCTTCCCCCGGTTTAAACGAGCACTCGGTTATAAGCAGATCGCAATCCTTCGCGAGAGCGCATAATTCATCGCAAATACCCGTATCGGTGCAGTAAGATATCGTCTTGCCTTCCAGGCGGAGCCGGTATCCATAGCAGGTGGGGGAGTGGAGAAGGGGCCCGAACCTGCAATCAAGCTTGGGCGGCCTTTCCGTGTCTATTTCATGCAGCCGGACCCGGGTGGCGATCGTATCGAGCGGCGAAGTGTAGGGCTTGCTCAGGAATGTCTTTAACGGCCCCGTCATTCCGCCCGGCATATAGACGTCTATACCCTGCGGGATATTGAATAGAGGCAGTGTGTGTAAACCGATTATGTGGTCAAGGTGGAGATGGCTTAAAAAGAGAAGTACGGGCCTCCCGTCTTTTATATATTCCCTCGTTTTGTAAAATCCGGATCCCGCGTCGAGTATTATATAATATTCATCCGTCTCGACCATTGCGCATACCGTGTTGGCGGTCTTGGTATCATACCATCCGTTCGTGCCGAGGAAACGTATCTTCATCCCGCGCCTTCTTTCATATCTTGCCTCTCATTTGATATATCTTCTTCAGCGCTTCGACGGTGATCACTATTACCAGGATGATCATTATGGCTGAGAGGCCCGCGTTCAAATTTCCCTGGAACGTATGCTTTGGCAGATAGTTATCGGTTACGTTCATAATGCCGGCAACTATGGTAGTTACAAACATAAAAACGGCCGGGACGAATGTAACCAGGCCATAGTACCACTTCCCTGTGTGCTTGAGTATGTAGACGGTTCCCACGAGAAGGGCCAGGGTCGCAAGGAGCTGGTTCGCCACTCCGAACATCGGCCAGATCGTAGATATGTCGCCGTTATATACGAGGTATCCCCACGCGAAGCTGATGATGCCGCCTGTTATCAGTATCGCCGGAAGTTTTTTACTCTTTCCCATCCGCGGGTTTACATGAGCGATCAATTCCTGGAATATATACCGCGCGACCCTCGTCCCGGTATCTACCGTAGTGAGGATGAATAACGCCTCGAACATTATCGCGAAGTGATACCAATAACCCATCAGGCTCTTCATGCCGGGAATGGAAGAGAGGATGAGCGACATGCCGGCGGCAAGGGAGACGGCGCCTCCGGCCCTGCCCGACAATGTTTCACCTACCATATGTTCGATGCCGGCGAGCTGGGTAGTGTGGAATCCCAGTTTTTGAAAGACGTCGACGGGAATATTTATCGCGAAATAGTCGCCCGGCAATAGGACGGTCGCCGCTATGAGCGCCATTATCGATACGAACGACTCTGTCAGCATGGCGCCGAAACCGATCATGCGGATATCGGATTCTTTGTCTATCATCTTTGGGGTCGTTCCCGATGCGACGAGCGCGTGAAAACCGCTTATCGCGCCGCATGCGACGGTGATGCAGACGAACGGCCAGACCTTTCCCGGTATTATCGGGCCTCCGCCATGTATAAAAGAAGTGACCGCCGGCATCTTCAGGATAGGGTTCACTAAAAATATACCCGCGGCGAGAAGCGCTATCGTTCCCAGCTTCATGTATGAACTCAAGTAATCCCGCGGGCATAGGAGCAGCCAGACGGGCAGGGTCGACGCGATGAAGCCGTAGACGGGCAGGATTATCGACAGGGCAGGTTTCGAGAGTAAGAAGTAATGACCGAAGGCCGTCTTCGATAACGGCTCGCCGGCCACCACCCCCGCGATCACGATGGCGACGCCGATGAGCGACGCCTCCACTATCTTGCCGGGACGCAATTTATACATATACAGGGCCACGATCAGGGCGGCAGGTATTGTCATTACAATAGTGAATGTCGCCCACGAGCTTTCGCTGAGCGCGTTCACGACGACGAGCGCCAGGCCCGCAAGGGCGGTGATTATGATGAAGAGTACGGCGAAACCCGTTGTGAGTCCTGCGGTTTTGCTGACATTCTTCCGCGCGAGCCTGGTGAGCGAGAGCCCCTTCGTCCTGACGGACGCGAACAGGATCACTATATCATGGACGGCCCCGCCCAGGACGGCGCCTATCAGTATCCACAGGAACCCCGGCAGAAATCCGAACTGCGCTGCCAGTACCGGCCCGACGAGCGGCCCGGCGCCGGAGATGGCGGCGAAATGGTGGCCGAATAGAACGTATTTATTTGTGGGGTGATAGTCGCGCCCGTCCCTGAATGTGTGCGCGGGAGTCGGCGTCTTATCGTCAAATACCAGTATCTTGGCGATTATGAACTTCGAATAGAAGCGGTATGCGAGCGCGAATACAAGAAGGCTTATTATTAGAAGCGTCAGGGCATGCATAAGCTATTAAGATAATTAAAAATGCGCAGATTGTCAAGAGCGATGTTTTATGCTATATATATAATGATAAATCCAAAATCCAAATATTACAAATAGTACCAAATAAAGTTGGGATTTGGGATGTTGGATTTATTTTGTAGTATTTGTAGTATTGGTAATATTTGATATTATACGGGAGGTGAATAATGAAAAGAGTTATATCTATCCTAACGTTGGCGGCTATGTTGGCGACTTCGGCGCCGCTCTTCGCGGCGGAGAGCAAAAATGCCGCGGCTACGGCAGTTAAATCCGGTCAAGCGCCCAAGAGATCGATATTCAACCGCATGTCCGACTTCTTTTCCACTTTCGACAGGCCGTTCAAAAGGCCCGGGAACAAGCAGGGGTTCTGCGCCGCGACCGCCGACTGGCTAAAGAATATCGACAAGTATTGATCCGCCGAACTTAATGGGAAAGATAACGGTTTTAGCCAAGAGTGAAGAGGCCTTCCGCGATCGTCAGGAGGCGGGCAGGTTTTTAGGCCGGGCCCTGGGGCGTGTGCGGGGCAAAGATGTAGTGGTACTCGGTATACCGCGCGGCGGCCTGGTCGTGGCAAGAGAGGCCGCCTCTATTTTAGGAGCGGACCTCGATATGATCCTTTCCAGGAAATTGGGCTCACCCCGTAATCCCGAACTTGCAATAGGCGCTATAAGCGAAACTGGCCGGGTCTTTTTAGATGAGACTATAGTCGCGCACACAGGAGCCGGTGAGGCGTACATAAAAGAAGAAGCGAAACGCCAGTCGGCGGAGATAGGACGCAGGTCCGGCATCTTCCGCAAGGTGCTGCCGAAGGTGCCGCTCAGCGGCAAGACCGCGATAATAGTGGATGACGGGCTGGCTACCGGGGCTACGATGCAGGCCGCGTTATTTACGGCGCGCCAGGAGAAACCGTCGAAACTTATTGCGGCTGTTCCCGTTGCCTCAGATGAGGCTCTTGACAGGATAGCCGGTTATTGCGACGAGGTCATCTGCCTGCGGCTTCCATCGTTCTTCGGGGCGGTGGGGTCGTTCTATTCCAGCTTCGGCCAGACGACGGACGAAGAAGTTGTTAAGATCCTGGAAGAAGAATCGGCGAGGCGGAAGTAAAATTTTTCATCCCGTGACGGCGGTAACTTTTGTACGCCGCCTTCAGCGGACGCAAATCGCATTAGGCATGCGATTTGCTCGGTAAAATTTCGATGGCCGCTCAACCTGGCAGCGCTTAAAGCTCTTTACCAGTTTTCGCGTCCTTACTAGACCGCCATAAGGTATCGAAATTTTAAACGCCGCTTTAAGGCGGCGCACAAAAAGTTCCCGCCATCTCACAGGAAACGAAAAATTTTACTGGAGGGATTGGGAAATTTTTCGGGTGACGCGGCTTCCAGCCTTTTGTCGAATAGGGCGATTACGGGGTGGGTCTACTTCGCTCAAAGCTTTTCAGCTTTGAGCTTCGAAGGACCCATCCCTACGAAGCCGTGCACGAAAGTAGCACGGCGAAGTAGGATGGGGTTGGTGCTTTCGTCTTTGCCGTAGCATAAGTCCTGTTCAGGTTATTTAAATAAGGCTGATTAAATCAAGAATACCGATATTAAAAGCCGTGCATGCGCGCGGATAAAGCCCTATAAAACAAAAGGCGAAGCCGCGGCAGGACCCGAAAAATTCCCCCACAATTAGCTTTACGAAAAGCTTGTTTTACTAGTATAATATGACCTTATGAAGCTAACGACAAGAATAACGAAAAAGATCGCAGATGTCCCGAAGGACGCCTGGGAACAGGTATTCCCCGATACTATCGAAGGGTACGACTTCTTCAGGGTTATGGACGAAACTAACTGCGACCAATTTTCCATGTATTACGTGACGGTCTACGACGGCGAGGAGCTTGTCGGCGCCGCCCCGTGCTTTTCGGTAGATTTTGCCCTTGATACGGGCATGACCGGCAAGACAAAGCGGATAATCGACCTTATGAAGCGTACATTCCCCAATTTTTTAAGCGTCCGGGCCTTTGTCTGCGGAGTTCCCACGGGGAAGGGGCATATAGGAATGGCCTCCCGAGAAGAAGAGATCCTCGAAGCGCTGCTGCATAAGATGGAAGAGATGGCTAAGCGCGAGAAGGCTTCGGTCATCGCGTTTAAAGACTTCTCCCTGGGATATAACGATACCTTAAAGCCGCTCATCGCAAAGAAATTTTTTAAAGTGGACAGCCTCCCCTACGCGGAGATGGACCTCGACTTCGACAACTTCGACAAGTATCTGATGAAACTGAGCGGCGCCTCAAGATACGACCTTAGAAGGAAATTCAAGAAATCGGCCGCGACCGCGGACATAAAGATGGAGATCGTAGACGATCTTGATGAGCAGACCCTCAAAGACGTGCACAGCCTTTACATGCAGATGGTCGATAGTCATGATGTGGGTTTCGAGGTGTTGCCGGTCGAATTTTTCAGGAACATATCGAAGTATATGCCGCGGGAAACAAAGTACTTTTTATGGCGGGTAGACGGTAAGCTCGTCGCTTTTCTTCTGGCCTTGGTAGCGGATGACCTGATGGTCGACTATTATATCGGCCTGGACTATAAAGTGGCGCACGATCTCCACCTCTTCTTCGTGAAACACAGGGATGTCATGAAGTGGTGCATCGAAAACAACATAAAAAGGTATATGATGGGGAACAGCGGATACGAGCCGAAGAGACGGCTCGGGTTCGATTTTATCCCGCTCCATATCTACGCCAAGCACAGGAACCGCGTTATAAATCCGCTCTTCAGGACTATGTGCAAATTTTTGAAGTTCGAGAACTTTGACCCGGACCTGAAAAAAATAGCAAGGAGTCTTCGTGAGAAAAGGGCATCTGACGCTAAAGGTGTTCGCCCTGATCGTATTGAACGACGCCCTGGACAGCATAGCCCAGCTTTGCATGAAGAAGGGGCTGTCCGGGACAGGGATTAGCGTAATAAATTTCGGTAATATTATCGACTTTGCTTTCCGCAGCCTATCGTCCTGGATGGTCTGCGCCGGCGTCCTTGTATATGTAATAAGCTTTGTTTTGTGGATGGTCATAATATACCGCATTGACCTGAGCATAGCTATGCCCGTCGGCTCAGCCTCATATGTTTTTATCCCTATTCTGGCTATAATATTTTTGCATGAACATATAAGCTTTTTAAGATGGCTGGGCATAGGGATGCTGGTTCTCGGCATATATTTTGTATCGAAGAGCAAAAAGGAGGCCGGCGCGATATGCCAATCATAGTAACCGTCGTGCTCCTGGTCTTACTATCGGAGATATGGAACGTCGTCGGCAATATATTCTTCAAGAAGAGCATAAATACTATAGAGGCCGGAAAGATGCGGGGCCTTGCGGGACACGTCGGCTATTTTAAACGCGTGCTTGCGGAAAAGTATATATGGCTGGGGTTCGGTTTCCAGGTGCTGTGCGTGGCGACGTGGATATTGGCGCTTGCCCAGGCCGACTTGAGCCTGGTCTTCCCGCTGGGCAGCGTGCAGTATCTGCTCATTCTTGTCGGGGCGCATTTCTTTCTGGGTGAGAAGATAGACAGGATGAAACTTGTCGGGACCCTCCTCGTCTTTGGGGGGATAATTTTGATAACGGTCAGCTAAAGAGGAAAAAGATGTTCTTCAGGTCCATACGGTTCAAGATCCTTCTGTGGTATATGCTCTTGCTTGCGGCGACGCTCTTTGCTTTCTCGGCAGCCGTTTACGGAAGTTTTGACAAGATCCTCATAGGAAATCTCGAAGACCTGCTGAGTTCGAGGGCAGAAGGCGTGGCTGACGCGCTGCATACCTACATGCGCACGAATAATGCGCAGGCGGACCGCGGCATGTTCCTGGATATCGCCAAGGGATGGGTGGAAGAGAAACGCAAAGATCCCGAGCTGATGAAATTATTCGTCCAGATATTGGACGCGAAAGGGGGGAGGATCGTCGCGAGCAAGACGATGCCTCTCATAGCGCCGCTCGATAAATCGGATTTTGAGGATGTCCTGGACGGCGAGGATGACTTTGACACATTGAGAGGGGTTGCCGCTAATGACAAGAAGATGAAATTCAGGGTATACACCAAACCTGTCATGGAAAACGGCAAAGTCAGCTACATAGTCCAGGTGGCCGCGCCGATCGACCTCGTATCGCTGGCGCTGCATAACCTCATCCTTAGCCTGATCGTCCTTTTGCCCCTCACTATACTCCTGGCCGGGATCCCCGGCGTCCTTTTGGCCGGACTGACCCTGCGGCCGGTCAACAAGATGATAGATACGTTAAGGCAGATCACCGCAGAGAACCTGAAATTGAAGATACATATCCCCGATACCAAGGACGAAGTGAAGAGGCTCGCCGATACGTTCAACGATATGATAGACCGCCTCGACAGGTCTTTCTCGTCCCAACAGAATTTTATCCAGGATATATCTTATGAGCTTAAGGCGCCGCTTGTCATGTTGAAGGGCGAGCTCGAAGATGTGGCAAGAAACCCGTATTCCAGAGAGGCGCATGACGCGATCCTGCGCAAGTGTTCGGAAGAGCTCGGCAGGTTCGAAGCGATCATCGAGGATCTTCTCGTCCTCGCGAAATTCGATAACTCACAGATGCCGCTCGAGATAAAGAAGGTCAACCTGACCGGCGTCCTGGAAGAGATGGTCAGAAGCGTTAAGGCGCCCGCCGGGGACAAGGACATTGCGCTCTCGTCATTTTTGCATAATACGATAATCTTAGACGGCGACGAGGACCAGCTCAAAAGGTTATTTACCAATCTCTTCGATAACGCGGTCAAATATACACGCAGAAAAGGGCGGATCATAATCTCGGCCCACAGGGACGGGTCATACGCGAAGATCACGGTGAGCGATACCGGTATAGGTATGCCGGAGGACGAGCTGCCTTATATATTCGACAGGTTCTACCAGATAAACAAATTGCGCAATAATAAAAATGGTTTCGGCCTGGGTCTCAGCATAGCGAAATCGATCGCCGAATCGCATAAGGGAAGGATAGAGGCGGAAAGCCAGCCGGGGAAAGGCTCGACTTTTACAGTCCGGCTGCCGATGTCTTATCCCGCATAGACTCTAAAATATGTCCGTTATCTTTTCGTTCGATACAAAAAATTTTAAAAGACATAAACCGAAGAATGTCCCTTCTAACGGTAAGGGATTATTCTTTCCCGGGGATAACGGCAGCGCCGTTGTCCTCATCCACGGCCTTACGGGCACTCCCAATGAAATGAAGTATCTGGCTACTTACCTCAACAAACGTGGCTACACGGTAATATGCCCCAAGCTCGCCAACCATGGTGAATCGCTGTGGGTGCTCAAATATACGACCTGGCAGGAATTTTACGCGTCGCTTGCGGATGTCTTTACCAAAGGCGATGCGGCCGGATTCGACGGCCCTATCTTCGTCTCCGGGCTCTCGATGGGCGCGCTATTCGGCCTGATGCTGGCAGACGAGTTCAGGGGCCGCGTCCGCGGCGTGAGCTGTCTGGCGCCGACATTATTTTACGACGGGTGGAATACGCCGCTTTCGAAACTCTTCTTTCCGTTTGCCCATACACCGCTGAGATATCTCGCGTATTTTAAAGAATCTCCGCCTTACGGGATAAAGAACGAGATAATCCAGCAGCGCATACACAAATATGATAGCACCGCGCGGCTCGACGATACGGAGGACGCGGAACAGTACGGCTACCCGTATTTTCCGGTGACGCTGTTATATCAGCTGCAGA
>JAQURV010000043.1 GCA_029004355.1 Candidatus Omnitrophota bacterium | reverse complement strand
CCGGCCTGCCGCCGTAATTTATGGCAAGATTGAATATCAATCCCGTGTTGGCCGAGGTCGATCTCATAACCTCCTCCACCTTGAGCCGTACAGATTCCGGAAGGCCGGCTATATCTCCTATCGCCGAAAACTTTATATTATTTTTATTGAGCCGCGCCTCTTCTTTGGCAAGATATTCTTCGAGCATCCTGAACAAGGCATCTACCTCAGCCTTGGGTCTTTTCCAGTTCTCGGTAGAGAACGTGTAGAGCGTCAGAACCTTTACGCCGAGCTCGTCGGCAACTTCGATCATCTGCTCGACGGTATTTGCGCCGGCGCGATGGCCTGCGATCTTCGGCAGGGCCCGCGCGCTTGCCCATCTGCCGTTGCCATCCATTATTATCGCTACGTGTTGTGGTATCCCCGGCTTTGTCATTTAGATCTTGTCATTTGACATTATTAATAAATAACAATGGGGGACTTTAATATCCCCCATTGCCTTACTTCATATATTTGGAGTGTCCGCACTTCGACTATTTGACCGACTCCGTGGCGGTGCCTTGCGGAAGTTTGGACTCCTCCGCCGCCTTTGCCTCTTCGGACATCTTAGACTGCTCTTCCTCATAAGATTTCTTCGTTATCTCCCTGGGAAGTATTATGATCTCGACCCGGCGGTTCTTTCCTCTGCCGACTTTGGTCTCGTTCGTATCGATCGGTTTGTATTCGCCGTATCCTATAGAGGAGAGCCTCTGGGGCCTGACGCCTTTACCTATAAGATAATGCAGCACATTTGTAGCGCGGGCGGAGGAGAGTTCCCAATTGGACTTCCATCCGGAATGTTTTATCGGAACGGTGTCGGTATGGCCTTCAACGCCCACATCCCTGTCCGCGACCTCTTCATTCAATACGACGGCTATCTTATCAAGTACGGGATAAGCGTTCTTCTTGAGTTTGGCCTTGCCGGAATCGAAAAGTATATCGTTCGCCATCGTTATGACGAGTCCGCGCTTCGTCTGCTCCAGAAGTATCTGGTTATCGGCTATCTCTTTTGAAAGCCTCTCTTCAAGGGTACGTTTGGCCGCTTCAAGCTCTTCCAGCTGGCTCGTCAGCTGTTTTATCTTTTGTTCCTGCCCGGGTTTGCCCTTATAAAAATTAAGCGCGCAACCGTTTAAGCCTACAGCAAAGATCCCAACTAATAATAATACCGCTGCTTTCTTCATACCCAGCTCCCTTCAGTTTATTTTTTAAATATTATCACTCGACCGATTTAAAGTCAAGTAAAACCGCTATGCGTCTTTAGAGAATGTCTGCTTCCTCTCGCATCCTACGGAGATCAGGACTATCCTGGTCTTTAACAGGTTCTGTATGCGTTTTAAATAGTTCTTCGCGTTCTTAGGCAGCTTAAGATACGACGTGACTTTGGTAGTATCCTCTTTCCAGCCCGGCACTTCTTCATATACCGGTTCGCATCCCGCCAGCACCCTGCTGTTAGTAGGGAAATCTGTGTAGGTCTTACCCTCGAACTTGTACGCCGTGCATATCTTGATGGAATCGAGATCGTCCAGAACATCCAGTTTAGTGACGACTATCTCATCGATACCGTTCACCATTATGGAATGTTTTACGATCACGCTGTCAAAATGGCCGCACCGTCTGGGCCGCCCTGTGGTGGCGCCGAACTCTTTGCCTTTTCGCCTGATCCGCTCCATCAGGTCCTTGGTAAATTCCGTAGGGAACGGCCCTTCGCCGACCCGGGTGGTGTAAGCCTTGACGACCCCTATTACCTTACCTATGGCGGTGGGCCCGACGCCCGTTCCTGTCGAGGCCCCGCCGGCGGTCGAATTAGAAGATGTGACGAACGGATATGTGCCGTGATCGACGTCGAGGAGAGTGCCCTGCGCGCCTTCAAAAAGTATCTTCTTGCGTTTCTTTATGGCATCATTGAGCACGACCGTAGTATTGCACACGTATTTTTTTATCTCTTCGGCATAACCGCGGTACTCATTATACAATTCATCGAAAGAGTACCCCTGCGCGCCGTATGTCTTGTCGAGTATGGCATTCTTCTCGTCGAGATTGGCCGTCAATTTTTCTTTTAAGACGGCTTCGTCCAGGAGGTCCGCGACCCTTATGCCGGAGCGCGCTACCTTATCGGCGTAGCATGGGCCTATGCCCTTCTTCGTAGTGCCTATCTTTTTGCGTTTTTGCTCTTTGAGCTCGTCGAGCCTCTTGTGGTAGGGAAATATCACGTGGGCGCTTTCGCTGATAAGAAGCCTTCCGTCGACCTTTATGCCCCGCTTCTTGAGCATGGATATCTCGTCGAGAAGCGCCCTGGGATCGACCACAACACCGTTACCTATCACGCATATCTTACGCTTGTGCAGTATCCCGGAGGGAATTAGATGCAGTATGAATTCGTCGTCATCTATAACGACCGTGTGGCCGGCGTTGTTACCGCCCTGGTACCTTACGACGTAGTCGACCTTCTGTGTAAATATATCGATGACCTTGCCCTTGCCTTCATCGCCCCACTGTGCACCCAAAATAACTATATTTGCCATAACTGGTATCCTATCTCTTCGGAGGCGCCGGAGGCGGCGTCGGTGTCTTCGGCGGCTCAGTTACCGTATGAGGCGTAGAAGGAGTTTGCGGCGGAACATTAACGACGGGAGGCAGAGAAGGAGGCGTGAACGGCGTAGACACTATAGGCCTGACCTGATGGCTAAGCTGCTCCGCCCGTCTTATATTTTCCAATTGCTTATTGATCTTCTCCGTCCTTATGCGAACGGCCTCGGCGCTTCCCCTGGAATACAACCTGGTCAGCGTGTCTTTGTCCAGATCCTCGATCTTCGTCCCCTGGAACGTATAGATCGCTTTACCTGCCGGGTCGGTCTCTTTCTTGAGCCCCTGGATAAAATTAATGATCTCGTCCACGCGATCGAGATTTCTGGTAATGCGCTCGATGAGATCCTCTTTCGTCAGCGGTTTTTTAGCCCGGGCCGCATCGGCTTTTGCCGGTTCCGCGGCCTTCTCGGCAGAGAATACCGCCGACGCTAAAATTGCCGACGCAAAGAGCATGATGACTGCGATCTTGAATTTCGGCATATTCCTCTAAGGTGCCATGGTAAATATCTTACGCGCTATCTCGGGATATTTCGCGATAAACCGCAGCTCATCATCAATAAGAGGCCGCTGCGTATGAACGTTGGCGTACCTGACGAGCTCCAGTATTTTGGCGGCATCTTTCTCGTCCTTGAACTTCACCTCGAGCTTGTCATAGACATTACGGAAACCTTTGATACCGCTGTATTCGCCGGCCGTTATCTGCCTGCCGGTATCGATGATCTCCGGCTCGCCCCTGCCGAGCTCCTCGAAATCGTAGAGTTCGTAATTGCGCCTGTCCTTGAGCGCTCCGTCGGCGTGAATGCCGGATTCGTGCGCAAATGCATTAGCGCCAACGCCGGGCTGGTTTATGGGTATCGGCACGCCGAAAGCGTAGGAAGCGTACTTCGCTATCTTCCATGCATGCGAAAGCTTGACCCTCTCGTCTAGTACATACTTTCCGCCAAAACCGCTGGAATACTTGATCGCAAGGATAACGCTCACCAGGTCCGCGTTCCCCGCACGTTCACCCATGCCGTTCACGGTCGTATTGATGTACGCGTCTACGCCGGCATCGATGGCGGCCTTTGCGCCCGCTACCGAACACGCTACCACCATCCCCAAGTCATTATGACAATGTAGTTCTATGGGCAGCTTCACTTCTTCGGCAAGAAGCTTGACGCGCTCATAGATCGTGAACGGGTCATCGTAACCGAGGGTATCGCAGTACCTTATCCTCTCCGCACCGGCTTTCTTCGCGGCACGCGAAAACTTTATGAGATAATCGAGGTGTGTCCTCGAGGCATCTTCGGCGTTAACTCCGACATACTTTACGCCGAGCTTCCTTGCGGTATAGACCGCCTCGGTCATCTCTTTTATCACATCTTTCTTCGTATACTTACCCTGAAACTTACCGTTTATCATCTGGTCCGAGGTCGAGATAGACAGGTTAAGGTTCTCAACCTTCGTCATCTTACAGGCTTTTTCAACGTCGCCTTTAATGGCCCTTATCCAGCCGCTAAGCATAATAGGCTTTAATACCCCCATCCTCGCAAGCCCTAAGTTCGCATTGATGTAGTTTGTCTCATGGCGGGTCACGGGGAAACCGAATTCGGACTGACAGACGCCCATATCGTTCAGGTATATGTTTATCATCGTCTTCTGCAATTTAGCCAGGCCCAACCGTGAGGTCTGGACGCCGTCTCTATTGGTAACGTCGACCAGGTATATCTTCTTCTGCTTTGCCATATCCGTATCCTTTTCTACAATTTGACCAGTTTCAGCTCCTGCACATTTTTAGAGCTCTTTATCTCATCCAAAACTTTTTTCGGGATGTCGCTGTCTACGTTCCATACGCTGATGGCCTTGCCGCCCTTCTCGTCCCTGCCGAAGGATACGCTGGCCACGTTTATGCTGTTCCTGCCGAAGATGGTGCCGATATGCCCTATTATGCCGGGAACATCCTTATTGAAGACCATAAGCATCGTCCCTTCGGGAACACAATCAACGTAAAACTCATTGATCCTGACTATTCTCGGATCCACCTTTGTAAATAGCGTACCGCATAACAAGCTTGTCATCTTGTCCGTCTCGACCTCGACCAGTATAAGGCTCGCGAAATCCTGCACCTCGGCGGTCTTTGATTCTACGACAGTTATGCCTCTTTCTTTGGCGATGACCAGCGAATTGACGAAATTTACGGTATCCTGCAATATCGGTTTGAGCATGCCTTTCATTATGGTCGCGGTGAAAGGCGACAGGTCATACTTCAGAAGCTCGCCGACGTATTTTATCTTCACTTTCTTTATGTGGCCGTCAACGAGTTGCGCCTGTATGGCTCCCATGTTTTCGGCTAATTTTAGATACGGCTCCAGGACCTTATACATCTCCGGATCGACGCACGGAACGTTGACGGCGTTCCTTACTCCGCAACCGAGGAGCACGTCGCGCACCGTATTCGCCACATCTATAGCTACGTTCATCTGCGCTTCTTCCGTCGACGCGCCGAGGTGCGGGGTGAGAACCACTTTGCCGAGAGTTACGAGCTTGGAATTTTTAGGCGGCTCTTCCTCAAATACGTCAAACGCGGCGCCGGCGACTTTGCCGGACTCTATCGCCGCCGCAAGCGCCACCTCATCTATTATGCCGCCCCTCGCGCAGTTGATGACCCTGACACCCTTCTTCATCATACCGAACTGTTTATCCGATATCATATGTTTAGTCTCGTCAGTAAGGGGCGTATGGACCGTTATGTAGTCGGCGGTCTTATAAAGCGTGTTGAGATCGACCAACTCTATGCCGAGCTCCTTGGCCTTATCTGCCGAGAGGAACGGATCGTAGGCGGCGACCTTCATTCCGAAACTGAGGGCGCGCCTGGCCACCTCTGTGCCTATCCTGCCCAGGCCCACTATGCCGAGCGTCTTGCCGTAGATCTCCACGCCCATAAATTTTTTACGCTCCCACTCGCCTTTTTTCACCGACTGATCGGCCTGTGGTATGTTCCGGGACAGGGCAAGTATCATAGAGAATGTGTGCTCTGCGGTAGAGATGGTATTGCCCGCGGGCGTGTTGACTACTATGATCCCCTTCTTCGATGCCGCCCCGACATCGACATTGTCCAGGCCGACACCGGCCCTTCCTACTATCTTAAGCTTGGCCGCCGCATTGATCACGTCCTTCGTCACCTTGGTGGCGCTCCGGACCAGGAGCGCATCGTAATCTTTAATGACCTTTTTAAGCTCTTCCGGCGTAAGTTTCGTATTGACGTCGACCTTAAATTCCTTCACCTTCTCCAGTAT
Organism: Candidatus Omnitrophota bacterium; assembly: GCA_029004355.1. Classification (GTDB taxonomy): domain Bacteria; phylum Omnitrophota; class Gorgyraeia; order 2-01-FULL-45-10; family 2-01-FULL-45-10; genus FEN-1322. The sequence goes on along the minus strand of JAQURV010000043.1, from coordinate 5,235 downwards.
CTCGACCGCCTCCTTCGAGAGCGCGTCGCTTATAAGTACTTTGAAACTCATGACATAACTCCTTGCTTTGAAATTTTACCTGTTACTTTAGCATCTTCTCAGCCGTCTCTACGCCTTTGCCGACACTAAATTTATATCCCAGTTTTACCAGCGCCTTCTCCAGCGCCTTCATAGATTCTACCGTATGCTCTCTGTCGATCCCGCCCATGTGGGCGCCCCTGAATATCTTGCCCTTCAGATCGTCCTGGCCGCCGGCAAAGGTGACCCCGAACTCCGTCTTGAGGAGCTTTATGATATCGTCGGCATTTATGCCGGCGGGCGCGTTCACGCCCGTAACCGCAGAAGACGGGCGCCTGGAAAATATCGTAAGCCCCATCGCCTTGCATGATTCACGGAATGCCTCTGCCATATTCTCATGACGGGCAATGACTTTATCGATACCTTCGGCATTTATCGTCTCGACCGCTTTTTTAAGGCCGATGACGAGCGTTATCGCGGAGGTGAACGGCGTATCCGTATTCAGATAGGCCTTTTTATATTTTTTGAAGCTAAAATAGAATTTCGGTAATTTCGACTCCTCGACGGCCTTCCATGCCTTCTGGCTGACCGAACAGAACGATAACCCCGGAGGTATCATAAGCCCTTTTTGTGAACCGCAGACCGCTATATCTACCCCCCAGGCATCATTCTCGAATTTATCCGCCCCAAGACCGCTTATGACGTCGACGACAAAGAGCGCATTAGTCTTACGCACTATCTCACCTATCGCTTTTATATCATATACGGTGGCCGTAGATGTTTCGCAAAGCGTAGTATAGACACCCTTCACATCGGGATGCTTCTTCAAAAGGTCACCGATAACTTCCGGTTTGGGAGCGTCTCCCCATTCGACATCAACTCCTATGACCTCGACACCGAAAGCCTTGGCGATATCCCCGAACCTCTCGCCGAATTTTCCGCCGCGCACAACGATTATCTTATCACCGGCTGAAAGGCAGTTTACGATAGATGCTTCCATCGCCCCGGTCCCGCTCGCGGTAAAGGTGAATACGTCTCCCGATGTCTTGAATATCTTCTTCAAGCCCTCGGTCGCGTCATTGAATATGGCCTGATACTCTTTTGTCCGGTGGTGTATCATCGGTTTGGCCATTTCGTTCCTTATCTCTTCGGGTACCGGCGTCGGCCCCGGCGTCATTAAATATTTTTTCACGACAACTCCTCTCTATTTAGTGGATAGTGAATGGTGCATAGTAAATGACAAAATGAAAAATCGTCCGCCTAACTTCACTAGCCACTCTCCACCATACACTATTCACTTATCTCATTTTTTCTTAGCTATATTCTCGATAACTTCGTCAACCAATCCGTACGCTTTCGCTTCTTCAGCCGACATGAAATAGTCCCTGTCGGTGTCTTTCTGTATCTTTTCAAGCGACTGCTTGGTGTGTTTGGCGAGTATCTCCTCTATCTTCGCGCGCAGGCGCAGTATCTCCTTGGCCTGTATACTTATATCCGCCGCCTGACCCTGGACCCCGCCCCACGGTTGGTGTATCATGATGCGCGCATGCGGCAACGCGTATCGCTTACCCGGACTGCCGGCTGCAAGAAGAACGGCGCCCATACTTGAGGCCTGCCCGACGCAGTATGTATTTACGTGGGGTTTCACGAACTGGATGGTGTCGTAGATGGCCAGCCCGCTCGTAACGGAACCGCCCGGCGTATTTATATAGATATTGATATCCTTCTCCGGGTCCTCCATCTGCAAAAAGAGAAGCTGAGCTATGATGAGATTCGATACGACATCGTCTATCGGCGTGCCTATAAAAACTATCCTGTCTTTCAAAAGGCGTGAATAGATATCATAGGCCCTCTCGGATCTTCCGGTCGTCTCAATTACCATGGGAACCAGTATACTCATAGCAACCTCCCTTTTAAAAATCCAAAATCAAAATACTGCCAAATCCAAAATAAATTCAAAATTCTAAACGTTTTGGATTTTGAAATTTGGATTTGTCATTACTATCTAATCCTTCTTCGTCACATCCGCGTTCTGCAAAAGGAACTGGATGACCTTCCCTTCCCTGATCTTATCTTTCAGGTCCTCGACCAGGTCTTCCCTTTCGTAAAACTGGCGGACTTCTTCTTCGCCCTTACCGCTCTGGGCGGAGATAGTCTTATACGCGTCGATCAGATCTCCGTCAGCGGCCTCTATCTTCTCTTCCCTGCCGATACTATCCAGTATAAATAAGAGCCGCACCTTGCGGACAGCCTCGCCCTTGAACCGCTCCTTGAATTCATTGTCTTTCTTGTCAAGGTCTTCTTTCTTGAATCCCTTCTGCATCAGGTGCTTCTTGGCGTCCTCGACCATAAAATCAAGCTGCCTGGCCACGAAATTCGAAGGGACCGCAAAGACGTTATCTTCGATGATTTTATTGAGCAGTTGGTTTTCCACGTCTATCTCGGCATTCGCTTTGGCCCTGGCTTCGAGCTCCCGCAATATCTCCGTTTTAAGGTCGTCCAGCTTCTCTTTTCCGAAGATCTTCGCAAATTCATCGTTCAATTCATGCAGTTCGCGCTTTTTTATCTCCCTTGCCTTGACATGATATTTGGCGAGTTTACCCGCGATCGTCTTGTCCGGATGTTTCTCAGGAATATTTGCCTCTATATCGCGTTCCTCGCCTTTGTTCATACCGACCATCTTTTCTATAAGCACCGGCACGAGAGAATCTTTTTCGAGAAGGAGCCACAGGTTCTCTCTCTTCTTGTGGGCGGGTTTTCCGTCTACAGAACAGTCCAGGTCGCTTACGACATAGTCGCCCATCTGGGCCGGCCTGTCCTCGACCGCAACGTATTTCGCATTCAATTCCCGCAGGTTGTCGAGCATCTTGTCAAGTTCTCCGTCGGAGACTTTAGGGCTCTTCTTTTCGACCTTAAGGCCTTTATAATTTTTCAATTTGAAGACGGGCCTCGTATCGACCTTCGCGCTGAACGAAAGCTTGGCCTCACCTTCAAAACTTACATCGCTTATTTCCGGCATCCCTACCGGAAAGATCTTATGCTCGAGAACGGCATCCCTGTAGGCCTCCGGTATGAGACGCTTCAAGACTTCTTCCCTGGCGTTCTTCTCGTAGTGTTTTTTAACCAGCTCTACGGGCGCCTTACCCGCCCTGAAGCCCGGGATAACGGCGTATTTTGCGATCTCACCATACACCTCGCCGAACGCTTTTTCGATATCCGCCTGCGGCACGGTTATCTCCAAAAGCGAAGCGCATTCCCCAACAGATTTTATCTTCGACTTCATATGTTTCCTTGTTTTAGAAAGAAGGATTATATCACAATTGCCTGAAAATTACATAGAGAATTTTTCACCGAGGTATATCTCGCGAGCTTTGGGATCCGATATGAGGTCCTCTTTAGGGCCGGATATCAATATCTTCCCGTCAGCCATAAGGTAGGAACGGTCGGTTATAGCCAATGTCTCCCTTACGTTATGGTCTGTCAAAAGTATGCCCAGGCCTTTATTCCTCAGCTCTTTTATTATCTCCTGGCATTCCGCTACGGCTATCGGATCTATACCGCTGAACGGCTCGTCGAGCAGTATGAAGAGCGGATTCGTAACGAGCGCGCGCGTTATCTCCACCCGCCTCTTCTCGCCGCCGGACAATGTATAGGCCCTGTTCTTTCGCAGGTGCGCTATCTTCAACTCGTTCAACAACTCATCGCACCTTCTCTTGCGCTCCCTGGGACAGAAACCGAGAGTTTCGAGAACGGCCATTATATTCTCTTCCACCGTAAGTTTTCGGAATATCGAAGGTTCCTGCGAAAGATAACCGATGCCGCACCTGGCGCGGGCATGAAGCGGCATAGCCGTAATATCGCGCTTATCGAAGACTATCTTTCCCATGTCGGGCCTTACTATTCCCGTGATCATGTAAAAGGTCGTCGTCTTGCCGGCGCCGTTAGGCCCGAGAAGCCCGACAACTTCGCCGCGCTTCACGTTTATATCCACAGAATTGACGACACGCCTTTGACCGTAAATCTTCACCAATCCCGTCGTCTCTAAGAGATGCACTCTTGCCTCACTTTTTATCCAGGACCAGGAAATTGTCCTGAGCGTTGCCTTCCTGATATATTACAAGCTTGGGCTGCCCGCTCAATACTATCTTCTTCTCCGCGGCAAGGTATGTCGCCTTGTCGCTGTAAGTCATATTTTCACCCCGGCGGATCTTTACATTACCCTCGGCCACTATCGTCTTCACCGTCTTCGTTGCGGAATCCAGATAGACCGTGATCTTGTCGGCGTCTATCGTGCCTTCATCGTTTATGACATGAACGTTCTTATTGAAATGCCCTTCGTTCTTTTCATAATTAAATTCCACTTCAGCGTCGCATGTGATGATGGTCTTCGTCTTCTTGGACTTATCGGTACCATCGGCTGCTTTTTTGACTCCCGCCTCATCGCCCGTGCCGGCCGATAAATTCAGGATATCCCCGGACCCTTTCTGGGTATTTTCGATGACCGCCTTGACGTTCTGCTCAAGCCTGACGTTATTCTTCGACTTGTCGTACATACCCGTATCGGCCGTTATGGTCGCATGCGTATCCTTGCCGTAAGTGCTGGCGGTTATGTTATTGAGCTTGACCTGGTCTTCGGTGAGGGCTTCCGCCGATTGCCCTTTTACATCCCACTTCTTGGAGCCGTCGTCAGCCAGGCCCTCCAGGTCAAACGCCGTAATCGTATGATTCACCGCGTCGACTGCAGTGGAAGCGCCTGCCGACGCGCCCTGAGCACCTGTAGAAACGCCTGCGGGCGCCTTCGAGATCTCCGCGGCATTCGCGACGGAATCTTTCCTGCCGCAGCCTGAAGCGAATATGGCAGTTATGATAAGGATTGCTATTAAATATTTGAAATTTGAATTTTGAGATTTATTTGTCATTTGTCATTTTTCTTGGTCTTCCATCTCCGGTGCATCCAGACCCATTGGTCAGGATATCGTCTGACATAAGATTCTACCACATTTGACCACTTCTGTGTATTAGAAATTAGGTCCGCTTCCTTATTGCCGGTATCGACAAGCTCGACCGGCTCTTCGATCGAGATCGTATGCCGCCGCCCTTCCCGTATGATAAATACCGGCAGGAGCACAGCCCCGCTCGCCCTGGCCAGGACCACGGGGCCGGTGGGCGTATAGGCCTGCCTTCCGAAAAAATCGACGAATACGCCGTCGACCGAAT
>JAQURV010000042.1 GCA_029004355.1 Candidatus Omnitrophota bacterium | reverse complement strand
ACGATAAAAGCGCTGTAGCGCAGAACCTGAGCAGCGCCGGATATATTACCACCTCCATAGAAGAAGCCAAGGAAACGAAGAGGCTCGGCCAGGCGGGCGCTATATTTGACAGGATCACCCTGGAAGACCTCACGATCTTTACAAGACAGCTTCTTACGCTGCAGAAGTCCGGCGTCGCGTTGTTGGCGAGCCTTTCTACGCTCGAAAAACAGACGGAAAAAAAACGTTTCAAAGATATCATAAGGGATGTGGGTGTGTCGGTAGAACAGGGCGCGAGCCTTTCCAGCGCCCTGGCCAAACATCCAAAAGTATTTTCCGAACTTTACGTGAACATGGTGAAGGCCGGAGAAGCGAGCGGCACGCTCGAAGAGATGCTTTCACGCCTGGCGGAATTTGAGGAAAAGGAGATCACGACACAGGCCAAGATCAAGAGCGCTACGAGATATCCTACCATAGTCCTCATTGCCCTTTTCTGCGCATTTTTAATAATGGTGAACGTCGTTGTGCCGAAATTTTCCGGTATATATGACACGTTCCACGCGCAGCTGCCTCTCCCGACGAGAGTGCTCCTGTGGCTCAGTTTCGTCATGCGGCATTATTGGTACCTTATCCTGGCCGCGATGGCCGGCGTCGTCTTCTTATTTTTAAGATATATACATACGAAATCCGGCAGGGTCCAGTGGGATACTTTCAAATTGAAAGTGCCTATTGTAGGCCCTCTGCTGATGCTGATGGTCATGTCGAGATTCGCCAGGACCCTGGCAGTCCTTTTAAAGAGCGGTCTTCCGGTCCTTAATGTGCTGGATATGGTATCGCGGACGGTGGGCAACGCCAAAGTCTCTCTTGCCGTGGACGCTCTTACCGTGAGCGTGAAAGAGGGTAAGGGCCTTTCCGCGCCTATGAGCACAAGCGGGCTCTTCCCGCCGATGGTGATCCAGATGGTGGCGATCGGCGAGGAGACGGGCAAGATCGACGAACTATTGATGAAGGTGTCGGAATATTACGACCAAAGGTCGGATTACATGATGGAAAATCTCGCGACGATGATCGAGCCCATCTTCGTCCTCTGCCTCGGCGGAATGGTGTTGTCTATGGCGCTTGCCATATTCCTGCCGATGTGGAATCTCATAAGCATATTCAAGCATTGACAAAAGTTAGTTATCGTGCTATATTATTTTCATAACAGGGAGGTAAGGAATGAAACGCAATAATAAAGGCTTTACCTTAATAGAGCTGGTAATAGTCATAGTCATACTGGGCATTCTCGGCGCGATCGCAATGCCGAAATTCATAGATATCATTTCAAACGCGAAGGTATCGGCTACCCAGGCCGGACTGGGGTCGATCAGGTCTGTCATAGCGCTCAAGTATTCCCAGAATTTAGCGGCGGGAGTAACTACCAATACTTATCCAACCACCCTTACGACAGGCGATTTCTTCGACGGCAAACTGCCGACGAACAAATTGAACAATCTGACGACCGCTATTGTAGTAGCCGCTCCTCCGGCAACGACGGCGACCAGCGCGTCGGCCGGCTGGTGGTTCATTACGGGCACCGGTACGCAGGCAGGGCAGGCAGGCGCGTACTCGGACAGCACGCAAGATACGAGTCTTTGGTAAAGAGAGATTTGAGTTTATAATTTAATATTAGCCCCGTTTTAAACAAGCGGGGCTAATTTTTTGGCGGGGTGATCATGATACCGGCGCGGAAAATATCGGAGTACACGGTAGTCCTGGCGATATCCGCGGCTCTTACGGTCCTATTCTTCAAAGATGTCATCTTCTCGAATAACCTTCTCTGTTTTCGTGACCTGGGGAGGTTTTTTTACCCGCCGAGAGAATATGCCTTTACCCTGATAAAGCATGGGGTTATGCCTTTATGGAATCCTTTTATATATTGCGGTAATCCGCTCCTTGCCAGCCACCAGCCGGCCGTATTATATCCCGTAAGCCTTGTATATCTCATAGGAGATTTTGCCAGGGCATTCAATAATTTCATATATATCCATTTTGTGCTCGCCAGCGTCTTCATGTACATCTTTTTGCGCGACCGGAAGATCCCGGGAACCGCGTCTTTTCTAGGCGCAGTCACGTTCGCGTTCAGCGGTTACATGCTCGCGACAGTAAATGTCCTCACCTTCTTCTCCTCCGGGATATGGCTTCCGCTGGTGCTGTGGGCATTCTTCAGGGCCCAGGCAGCCTCCGGCAGGGAAAGGCGGATATACGTTGTGTTGACAAGCGTCTTTCTCCTCTGCATATTCTTGGCAGGCGAGCCCATGATCCTCTACATGACGGCTTTTATTCTCCTCTTATTCGGCGGACTGAAGGATATCAGGCTTATATTTTCCGTATTTGCGATCTTCTTTTTTCTGGGGGCCTTCCAGATCCTGCCGGTCGCAGAGCTTCTGTTGCGCTCGGACCGCATGAAGATGGTCTATGAAGTGGCCGCCAAATGGTCGGCGGCTCCGCATGATTTCCTGAACCTGATATTTCCGTGCGTGACGGATGTCGAGAATTATTTTAAGGGTTACTGGGAGAGGCAGAGCTGGCTTCTCGATTATTATATGGGCTTATTCCCCCTCCTCATGATCCCGATAGCGGTCTTTTTAGCTAAGGAGAAGAGAAAGCCGGCGATACTATTCATGCTTCTCCTTTCGGTAGTCCTTGCCCTCGGAAAGCATACGCCCGTCTATCATCTCTTGTTCAAATTTCTGCCGGGTTTCAACTTGTTCAGGTACCCGGTGAAATATTTTTATATCACCGCCTTCTCCATGGCATGGCTCACCGCGATAGGATACGGTTATTATGAAAACAATATAAAGACGGACGGGGCGTTTGTCCGGCGCGTCAGGTATCTCTTGTACATAGCGCTCGCGGCGGGCCTTCTCCTCCTTGCCGTCGACATCTTCTTTGTGGACATAGCGAAATTCATCCATCAGCATTTCTTTTCTAGCCTGGAAAAGGCGCTGAAGAAGGATTCGACTTCGGAGAGTTCCATAATGCTGGGGGTCTTTACGGTCAGGCGGTCCCTGATCTTCTTTGTCGTATTCGCGCTTGCCCTGTTTTATGGGGCGAAGAAGAGATTCGCGGCAAAGGCGCTGTCGCTCACGGTGACAGCGATCGTGTTGTGCGACCTCTACTCCGCGGCGTATGACCTGAACTTTTCATGCGATATCGCGAGAGTAAAGAAACCGTCGCCCAACATAGAATTTTTGATGAAGGATAAGTCGCTCTTCCGGATCCTCTCGAGCCCTTCCAACACTTTTTTCCTATCCAATCCCAATAAAGAAACATATAAAGACGTGATAGAAGTGGGGAAGGAGAGGCTATTCTCGAACCGGATGATGGAATATGGCCTCTATGATGTGGGAGGATATGAGGCGGCGCTGGGCAACAGGATGTCGGATATGATCCTCTTCCTGTCGCGCGGCCTGAAGAGCCCGGACGATTCGAGGATACTGGACGCGCTGAACGTCAAGTATGTCGTCTCCCCGAAAACATTTGAGGCGCGGGGGTATCTCCTCGCGAAAGGATCCGACATAGCCAACATTTACGAAAACAGGAATGTCCTGCCGAGAGCTTTTTTGAGCGCAAGAGCGGTCGTGCTTAATAAGCGGGAGGCGATATTCGGTAAGTTCCAGGACAAAAAGTGGGACCCGGAAGAAGAAGTTGTCCTGGAGGAAGCCCCGCCCGGTATCGCGGACGGCGGAGAGCGGAGAACGAACGGCGAGAGCGCCGCGATCATCAAATATTCCCCCAATGAAGTTATCGTGAAAGCTGTGGTCGAACATCCCAGGTTCCTGGTATTGAGCGATTCATACTATCCGGGATGGAAGGTCTATATCGACGGCAAGCCGGGGAAGATATACATAGCAAATTACGTCTCCAGGGCGGTTTATTTAAACGCGGGAGAGCATGCGGTGCGGTTCGTCTTCGATCCGTTTTCCTTCAGGCTGGGCCTGGCGATAACTTTATTCGCGGCTATATTTATAGCTGTCCGGCTATCGGTTAAATTTCCAGAAACGGATGCGGCTAAGCATTAAGGCCGAAAGGCCGATGAAGAGAGGTGCCGAGAACGCCGGTTTGCTGAAATTTTGCGGGAAGAAAAAAAATAGAGATACCAGCAATAATGCGCTTGCGGTTGTAGGAAGCCCTTCAAAATCCCTGCCTTGATCCGTATCCCCGTTCATAGTGAACCTTACGAGGCGGATCGCCGAAGCCAGTATATATATGAGCATGACCGGTAAGCCGGAGAGATCTTTCGCCTGCGCCATGGCGTAGTATATGAAGACCGGGGCGCATCCGAATGAGATAAAATCGGCGACGCTGTCGAATATCCTTCCAAAGGAACTTTCCCTGTCCAGCCGCCGGGCCGCCCAGCCGTCGAGGCCGTCGAAAAAGGCCGAGGCCAATACCAGCCAGCAGGCAAAATTTATTTTTCCGCAGATGGAAAGATATATTGCGCACAGGCCAGCCAAGATGTTGCAGCACGTTAATATGTTCGGCAAGGAATATAAGATCGAGGTCATTGTTTTAAAGCGGCCAGGACGGTCTGTCCTGCCCTCACTTTTTCGCCGGGCCTTACCAGTATCACGGCGCTTCCCGGCAGATAGACCTGAACACAAGAACCGAACTTTATCATGCCTATCCTGTCGCCATGCCTCAGCGTATCTTTTTCTTTACAGTAGCAGACTATCCTTCTCGCGAATCTTCCGGCTATCTGGCGCACCGTGACTTTTACGCGGCCGTTCACGATATCTATGAGATTATTCTCGTTTTCCGTCAGGGCCTTCTTACCGCAGGCGGGATGGAACCTGCCGGGGGAATATTTTACCAGCGCGACTGTTCCGGCTACCGGAGAGCGGTTGACGTGAACATCGAATAATGACAGATATATCGATATCTTACCGTCTTCCGCCTCCGTTATGCGGCCGTCGGCGGGTGACAGGACGGCGTCTTCGGCGGCCGGCGGGATCCTTTTCGGGTCACGGAAGAAGAATACCAGGAAGAAAGTCAAGGGCAGCGAAACCAGCCCCAGATAAGGGGCCGTCTTTAACAGGAAAATATTTACGATCATGGAACTGCCGATGTACGGCAGGCCTTCTTTCGCGATGAGCATTTTATCGGCTCCGGCGTATCATGTACAGGACGGCAAAGAAAAAAGTGATCATCGAAAAATATTGAGCGTGAGTCAGGCCGAGCATGAAGACCGGATTTGTCCTGTAATATTCTACCCAAAACCTGTAGATCGAATACAACAGTATGCCGGACCAGAATGTCTGTCCGTCATATTTTTTGTTTCTATCGATAATTAAGAGCGCGCCCAGGATCAGCAGCTCGGCAAAGAACATATAGATCTGAGTCGGGTGTACGCCCACGGCAGGGTTCGAAGGAAAGTGCATCGCCCATGGCAAATTCGCCGGTTTTCCTCCGCAGCATCCTTCTAAAAAGCAGCCTATCCTGCCGACGGAACTCATTATCATGACCGCGACCATGAGGATGTCCATGACTTTTCTGACCGGCCATCTGAAAAATCCCGATATGAGCAGGACGTATATCAGGATGAATAAAAATGAGCTATGGAAGTACCTTCCCGGGCAGCAATTGAAGGCGCGAGCGGCCAGAGGCGCGGAACAAGCGGCGTATCTGTATATGAGCGGGATCACCATACCGCCGAAAAATTGGACGAAAAACCCGGCCGCAATGACGGCTATAAGGCGCTTTCCGGATATTTTGAGGCGCAGCCCGGCTAAGAGGCAGTAAGAGGCGGCAAGGATGAAGCCCGTGATCTGCATTAGGTCGTAAGCTATGATTTGGAGGCCAAAAAAACGGAAGTAAGGATGCATCTTTCCTTTAAGCTTTTCGTTTTTTAAGGTATAATTTAACTCGATCGAGGGTGATTCTACCATAAATAAATAAACGCTAACAAGATAATAATGCGGCATAACAATATGACGGTCAAGGCTATCCTCTTCTACTTTTCGGCGTACGTCGCGAAGGGCTTTTATTTGGCATATCTTGCCGCGTGCAGTCCGAGGGCAGTGATCACCAATTCAAAATATCTCCCCCAGCATTTACCGAAGGACCTTAACGTAATATATGTCTTCTGGCACTCGAAGACATTTCTTATCATGCCTTATTGCAGAGATCATAAGATAGGGGTGCTGACCCTCCTGGATTGGAAAAACTATTTTTATGATAAGCTCTGCGCCGTTTTTGGATACCAAACCGTGCCGGTCAGGGACGCCTCCGGAGCGGCGCGCAGGCTCAAGGAAATGCTTGAGGGTGGTTCCAGTATCGCTTTAGCTGTTGATGGGCCGCGGGGTCCCATCGGAACCATAAGACCGGGCGCCATCTATCTGTCACAAAAGACTAAAAAGCCGATCATAGCCATAAATATAAGATGCGAGAAGAGTTTAAGGATCAGAAATAGATGGGATAAATATGAAATACCGGTCCCGTTTACCAGGACCTTCTTCACCGTTAGCGACCCGATATACCCGGCAGGTAAGAATACCGAGGAGATGAGAGCCGAGCTGAGAGAGAGGCTTGGGAGCTGCTAAAAATGGTGTTCACCCGGCGCGACTTGTTTTTGCTCAAATATGATGATATAATATAACAAAATTATCGCAATCTAGTATCTATATAAGGAGAAGACATGGCCGGTGCCAAAGGTTTTGCGCTGCTTACCACTATAATCCTTATACTCGTTATCGCGGCTGTGATCCTGGGAATAGTCTCGTTCATAGTAAACAGCACATATCTTATGATGGCGAAATCCTCGCAGGAGACCGCGCTCTACGCAGCCCAGGCAGGCATCTACTGGGCAATAACCGATTATAGGACCGATAATAGTTTTACTAAGATCACCTCGGATCGAGACCTGATAACCGATATCGAATCTTTTAAGGTGGGCACTGACGCAAACCTTCTCCTTGTAGATGCGGAGAGACCCCTCGGAATATTGACCAATAATTTGAATGGTATCGGCTTGACCAATATAGGTATTGCCCCTGTTACGATAAGCCGTGTAGTCGTGGAATGGGATTTCGGCGGTAATATGACGAGAGTCACCCTGGGCGGCGCGTCGGCTCCGGTCTACAGCTGGACAGGCTCGATCCCTTCACCGGCCGATGTTATCCTGAATAGGCCGTATACTATCGCCGCGGGCGGCTCTTACGCGAACAATAATTTTACCTTCACCGGCGCCATACCTATCGATTCCGTCATAACCGCAACCTTCTATTGCTCGGGAGACGATTCGGGCAGGAAAGCCATACTCTATAATAACGGCCGCAGCGGTAATAAGGAATTTTCGATAACCGCAACAGGTAAAGTGGTTGCGGGGAAATTTACATGGCGAAAGACCATCGAGGCGACTTACGATGTCGGGACCAGCACCATAACGTCATGGAGCGAGACGGAGAATCACTTATGATAAGGGGCCGGGGATTTACGCTGATAGAAGTGATAGTTGCCGTAACTATCGTTGCGATAATCATGCTGCCGATGACGGCGATAGAGATCGAATATATACGAGAAGCGGCGGGAGGCGATGCCGTCGCCCAGGCGCTGAATCTGGCGAAACGGGAGATCGCCATAGTCAACAACCTCGACTTTAACGACTCGACATTAAGGTCGGGATACGACAACCTTACCACGCCTTATCTGGCAGGTTACAATTTTGAGCTAAGGCGGACCGTGAGTTCTGTTATGGACGCTTCGGGGAGCATGTCCAATTTGAAAAAAGTGGCGGTCCGGGTCTACCCCCTCGGTTTCGGCGCCGCGGGAGGATGCGGCGGCAGCGGATGTAGTGGAGGAGGCGGCGGAGGAGGATGCGGCGGAGGAGGGGGCGAAACAGCGACAAACCAGATGATAGAGATCGATACCTACGTGATGAATAATGTTGAGTTCGGTGCGGGAACCGCGGGAGGGACCATCTCGAGCACGGAAGCAAGCGCATTGGAAATTACGGGCACCGGTTTTAGCAATAATAAATCGATAAGAAACATACCGATGAGAAATGCGAGGACCACAGGTAATATAACAGTGACGGCTATTTATGTGTGGGCAAATGTCGCAAACAGGACCCTTACCAGCGTTGTCATGTGGGGTGGTATGACGGTATATAGCGGTGTTTTTAACCTGCCTGCCAGCAGACCGGCATCACCCAACATTATATTGCAGCCGACTTGCATAATCAATTATAGCGCGGCGGCTGATACGAGCAGCAGTTTTACCTTTAGCACCAATTTCTCGAACGGTAATGTATTTAACGTTGTATATAAGATGTCCGACGGAAGCGAGGTTGCACACAGCTGGACACGATAGGGCCAATGAGAGCATCCGATAGCAAGGGCTTTACGCTTGTAGAGCTTATCACGACAATGGTCATAATAGCGATACTGGCTACGGTTACGGCCGGAATAGTCGTGACGCTGATGCAGCTGCTCGTTTATATGCCGCGCGATGTCAATACGAGAATGGTCGCGGAGAGTATAGCGGGACAGGTATTGGAAGGTTCCCCCGGCGCAAGAGGCATAGGCTATGCCGTATCGATAAATGATGCCCAGGATGACCGTATTACTTATACGGTAGGATATCCGTCGAGCAGTGATCAGTACACGGTGACTTTTACTTATAACGCGGGCACCGATAAAGTATATATGCAGATAGGGAGCGGCAGCAGTTCGATCATTCCCTATAATGCCGCGAACAATATTTCGGTTACATGTCCTTCCAACGTATTTTTCACATATTATAAGAAGGACGGCACATCATGGTCGGCCGGCGGGACCGATACTTATAACATAGGCCGCGTCGAGATCGCTTTTACTGTTGTTACCGGCAGCGGCTTATTTACTCAGGCGCAAGGATCCTTTACGACTACCAGCGGGACGGATGTTAAGCAGTATATATAAGGAAAAGTATGGGTTTCGGAGCATTAAATAACTTTAAAGAAAAATTGATGTCGGGGTTTCCGCAGACGTCCATGATCGGCGTAGACATAGGCGGCTCGACGTTGAAGATAATCGAGATGCGGATGATCCCGTCCTGCCTGATCTCATCTTATTCGATCATCGATATTTCCGGCGATAACAGCGGTGATCGCATTACGCGGGAAATCGCAAAGTTCCTGGCCGACAACCGGTCAAAGACAAATAAGGCGGTGCTGACCTTCACGGACGGATCCGTTGTGATCAAGAGGGTGGAGCTGGCGGGCGTGGCGCGCGACGAGATACCCAATGCCGTCAGGTGGCAGTTCAAAGGAATGGTCCCTTACGATATAGAGCGCGCGTGCGTGGACTACAAATTATTGCGTGAGATCCAGAAAGAAGACGGTTCCAGGGCCATGGAGCTTATGGTCGCCATCGCTCCCAGAGACATTATCGACAAAAGGACGCAGGCGTTGAAAGCCGCCGGTCTGGAAGTCCTCTCTATAAATCTGGCGCCATTCGGCTTGGAGAATATCCTGAAACTTTATGATGGAGAGGATGCCTCCAAGGTCCTTACCATCGTCGACATAGGCCATTTAAGGACAGAGATCTCCATTTTTGATAATAAGAGGCTGGAGCTTGTGAGGAGCGTGCCGGCCCGGTCTTTGGACATTTCTGAGGCCCTGACAATGACTCTTGCGGGCGAAAAAGGAACGATATCGCTTACCATGGAAGAGGCGGAGTCGATCAAGAGAAACATCGGAGTGCCTTACGATAAGGTAGCCGACGGGACTAAGATGAATTCCGTACAGATAATGTCATTGATACGGCCGGTGCTGGAGAGAATAGCCGGCGAGATCGGCCGGTCCGACAATTATTATGTCCATCAATACGAAGGCAAGAAAGTGTCTATGGTATATCTCGTCGGCGCCGGTTCGCAGCTGAAGAACCTGGGCCGGTTCCTGAGCGAAGAGCTCAGCCTGAGCGTGAAGATGATGGAATTGCCCAAGTCGATAAACGTTTCGAAAACAGAGCTGAAACAGGAAGATGTGTTGCCTCTGATATCTCTTATAGGCGCCGTCATCGGCTACAAGACCAGGCCGAACCTATTGCCGCATGAATACAAGACGGAGAAGAGAGAGTTTCTTCAGAACATGATGCTAAGGATGGCCGCCGTTACGGCGGGCGTCATATTGGCGATATCATTTATCTTTATGAGAATGCAGGTCGACGGCTACAAACAAAGGCTCAAGCAGGTGCAGTTCCAAAAAGAGATCATGACCAAGATAAAAGAACAGCAGGTTTTGGTGGGCGAGCGGGAGACCTTTCTGGAACAAGTCAGGGCGGCGGAAGTCCGTCCCGCGCCGGTCCTGAAGGAGTTGGCCCGCATCATGCCTCCCAATATCATTCTCGACTGGGTCAGGATAGACATGGTGGGCAAGACTATGGATATAAGCGGTATAGTTATGGCACCAAAGGGTACGGAGGAGACCGTCCTGACGAAATTTAACCAGGATATGCAAAAATCCGAATATTTCAAAGAAGCGCAGATCACGTTTGTCCAGGCGGTGGACGACGCGAAAGAGAACAAGGCGAGGTTCGAGATCAACTTCATGTTAGAATAATATGAATATCAAATTGACCGAAAGACAGAAAAAGACTTTTATGGTCGCTGGCATGATCGGCGGCGCATTCTTTCTATTTATTGTATTTGTATACGTTCCCATGGCGCGCGAACTCGCCGCGTTGAAAAAAGATTACGACAGGACAATATCGGATATAGGTCAGATAAAGAAGACGGTGGTCGGCGAGAGGGGGTCCCTCGAGGAGACGATAAACAGATTGAACAGAAGGCTTGATGTCCTGAATAACATGTTCCCTTCCCAGGAGGAGGGTATATTAAACGTACTTTCCAGGACCGCCGCGAAATTCAAGATCAACGTTATCAGTACCAACCCGGAGAAGAAGCATGCTATCCAGGAGATAGGGCAGACGCCGATCGCTATAAAAGAGTGCGTGGTCCAGAAGATGGAGGTCGCCATGATCATCAGGACCGACTATAAGACAGCGGTCGAATTCATAAGGGCCATAAGGGATGATTTCCCTACGTATATAAAATTTAATTCGATCAGGATGGAAAAGGTATCCGACGACAGGCATCCTCTCCTGAGGATAGAATTGAACATGCTTACATATCTTGTATGTGCCAAAGCACCGGAGTGTCATGGATAAGAAAAAGATAGAGATCGTTGCCGCGATAGTCCTTGTAATAGCGTTCGCCTTGATATTGTCCAGTT
>JAQURV010000041.1 GCA_029004355.1 Candidatus Omnitrophota bacterium | reverse complement strand
GACCCTCTTATTTATTACCAGACCTTCCAGGTGCTCGCTTATCTTGCTGTCGATACGCTGGGCAACATAGTCGGCCTCCGTATTCTCTTTCGCCTCTTTAATGTATAAGGTGAGTACCTTCCCTCCCGGTACAAGCGCTTCTTTACTGACCATGATTTTATGCGCCGTGGCATTCAGATACGCAACGGCCGGCTTAGTTACCGCAGCCGTTATCGACGGCGTAGTCATTTCGCGCCCGGGTTGTCCCGCCTCTCCTGCCGCACCGCGCACCTCCAGATCTAAGGTATCTACAACGCCGACCTCATCCGCGTCCGGATACCCGGCCTCAAGCGCATCGGATCGTTCCAGGACTTCCTGGCGCACAGCCTCTACAGCCATGTCACCGGCCGGCGTCCCGGTATCGGCTATAGTGGTAGCTCTTTCAACGGCGGCTCTCTCTTCTTTTTCGTTCCTGTAACCGGCAGGCAGTTCACCGCTAAAAGGCTGTTCCGTCCATTCACCTGTCCAGATATCCCTTGTCCATTCTCTTGTCGTCCCTTTCATCCTTACCGTATCGCCTTCATATCCGGGCACCCATTCAAGTTGTCCGGATGAAAAACCTTCTATGCGTGGGAAAGGCGCTATAACATTCATATCCGCCAAAGACCCGTGTATTTTTCTCTCAAGACTCTTTACGCCCTCAGGAGTATAAGATGCCTTGACCAATCTCTCGTATGTTTCCTTGTATGCTTCCGGTTCGACCAAGCCCCTCAAGAAATCGGACAGCGCCTTATTGCCGGCCTGTCTATACATAGGCTCGCTGCTCGATAAACCAAGTTCCGGCATCTCAGAGACCGGCGTAGCAAAACGCAACGCTGCCATGCTGGGGCCATACGGAAGATTTCTCATCGGGGCATAGTTCGGATTGAACCTAAAATAAATCCCACCATTGCGCGAACGCATTACCCAATAAGCATATCCATTATTCGCCTCTATTTCCGAGAAGTTCGGCTTTACAGAAGGCGCGACTGTTTGCTCGACACTCTTGGCGACGTCATATCTATCGTTGCCTTCCACCCTCTCGGTCTTTCCGCCGACCTCCTCGCCCAACCAGTTTGCCATTACAAGAGGTTCATTGCCGACGTTGACAGTCCTGTGCGAATAACCGGGTTTTAAGAGTACCTTATCTCCGGGCCGGGCAAATGTAACCTCGACCTCGAACTTGTTCGTCTTCGGATTCGTGCCTTGCTGGACATACATCGCGTATCCGTTCCAGACTTCGTAAAATTCCGGGAAAACCCTGGCTGCTCCTTCTCTATCCATTAGATGCGGGTGCATATGCCCCTTCGTCATTATAAATTCCTCGTCCGCACCTTCTGCCACAACCCCGGGCATGAGCACCGTTATATCAAACCTCAGATGGTTCTTATCGACGATCGCGGCATTCTCCCTGAGCGCCACATTCCTGTATCCATAATATACGACCCTGTCACGATTTGTGCTTGTGATAGCTTTCGGATTCCTGATGCTGTTACCGGCATCGGCAAGCGGCCTGAGCCACTTCGGCTCGGAGACTATCCCTTCCCCGAGGATCAATTCGCCCGTCTCTCCATTTAATATTATCGGCAACCCCGCGAACGGCGACAGGTTTACCATCTTCGCCATCTCCTCGCGAACTATCCCTTCGATCGTAGCCATTATCTTACTGAAAGCGCCTTTAAATTGATCCATGCCTGCGTTGAACAATTCTTCACCCTTGGCTTCGATATCGATACCCGGCCTACCCGCCTGCGCTGTCTTCGCGGCCATATTCGCTTCCACGGCGCGATAGATCTGCCCGGCAAGAGCCCTGTTAGTCTCGATCGTCATCTCGGGCTTGATCTCCTGAGCCATTAAATATTTTATCGTAGAAAGCGGCAGCGTATTGACTACATAGCGGCCCTGGGCCGGCGTTACATAAACGCCTTTAGGATAACGCGTCTTCGATTCCGTGATGACATTCTCCGGGACGCCGGCTTTTCTCATCTCTTTTTCGATATCATCGGCCTTCGAACCGGTAGAGGCCAATAAGAAGTCCTGGACCTTAGCGCCGTGTTTAGCCGCAAGCTCTTTCCGGAACTTGCCTTCAGGGTTTAAAAATAGATCTTTGAATACCTCGTTGTAAGCTTCTATGGCAACGGAATTGGCGAACATGCCGTGATATTCCGGATGGCCTTCCGGCATATATTGCCAGCAAGCCGTATCCCACCTGGATATGAAGAAACTTGCGACCGAGTATAGATTATCTATCCTCTTGCCTTCCGCCGCTCTCCTGGCAAGGCCGTTTATGTAGGCCTGCGCCACCATGCGGTATTGTCCTGGGGTAAAGATGAGCGTGGCGTTTACATTACCGCCCCGATAAGTGACTTCTTCTATGATCTTATAGCCGGCCGCGTTTGCCGCAACTTTCACCATCATGCTCTCGGGCGAGATCTCAAGCCACCTCATCGCCTCGACCACCGATTCCTGAACGTTATCGGCCTTCGTCGGATTGAGCTCTACGCTGAATTTGCCATTGACCTTTTGCCGATCGAACGCGTCGATAACTTCTTTAGCGAGATCTTTTATAAGTTCAAAATAGACATCCTTGGGACTCAAACCGCCGGCCGCCAGGCGGTGGGCTTTCTCTCGTACCTTCGGGCTATCCAGATAGAGTTCGATCAACCTGGGGTTCGTCGTTACGCCTGTAATGCCGTGATCCCTTACCAGGGCCTCGAACTCCGATATGAAGTCGTCTTCGTTTATCTGCAGCATATCATAGGTAAGGCCATCGAGCCATATCTGCTCGCCGATCCCGGCAAACGCGCGAAGCGGGCTCGGCGTCGCCTTCTTCTTGGATACCGCGTCCATATAGCTCTGCCAGACCTCGAAGAGTTCATCATCAAGAGCGCTCGGCACGCCTAGGGCCAGCATCTGTTTCGACGTACTCGATCCTGCTATAGCACGTTCGAAGAGCTGCGCTATAAAGTGCGCCTTTTTGCCCTTCTCATACCCTTCTTTCATATACGAAGGTATGGTCTCCGGACGCGGATGCTCTGCGCGCACCATCTTTGTCGGGTCGAGTGCGCTCAATACCATACACTCTACTATTTCATGAGCATAGTTTGCCGCCAGTTTCTTCGCATCACCCTTGGCGCGTAAAATATCGGTCAACCCAAGCGGCAGATATGCGCAATTATTCTTCGTGCTGTAGTGGCCGAAGTTCGCGCCTGTATCAGTCATGAGTATGCCGGGTATCCTTATACCGTCTCTATCCTTGGGCTGGACGAGCCAGAGCTTGAATCCCGAACCTTTTTCGAACATATTAAGGACCCTGGACTTGTTAAATACCGGTGATAACGATGGGTCGTTGACATGCCTGTTCTTTAATATATCCGTAAATACGCTGTCGGGTAACTTCTCTATTTCGTTCTTGACGAGATCGATGATATCGACGTATTCCCTGGCAACTTTGCCGTCGTCGAGAACGAGGATCGCTTTCCCTTCTTTACCCTCTAACATAGGCTTCAAGGCCTTGTCGATCGCATCGTCGGATAGCGTCGCGCCCGACGTCTTTTCGCGTATGCTTCCGTCTCTAGGTTTCGCGGCGGCGGTCATGCCGTCTATCACATCGAGACCATCGACCCTAGGCGCCATGCGGGCGAACGCTATCGAGAATACCCTGTCAAACTCGCCGGTTCTTATTATGGCGTCTACGATCTTGTTGGCTGTCCTGCCGGCTTCTCTTTCGCTATTGCCCTTAGTTTGAAGATATTGAGTAAGCCCCAGCCGCATCGCGTATATATAAGCGTCTTTCATATTCTTTTCGTTGCGGGCAAAATCATGGCTGCGGATCGAGGGCATCACCTTATTGAGCCAGCACTCTATAGCAAATGAGAACCAGTCTTCCCTGAACTCGACTTCGGTCTCTATTATCCCTTCTACAAGGTTTTTTACCTCCGGGTCCGCGATGGGCGAGTAAGACAAGAACGCCCTGGCTATGCCGGGCCTGGATAAGAGCGCGACCCTCGAAAAAGGCGCGAGCATGCTCTTCTTTGCCGTGTCCGGGCTCGTCAATATATCTTCGATCGGCGTCCTCTGGTTAGTCAGTATCTGTATATAGGGAGTAGGCGTGTCTTTAGTGATGGACGGGCATATTACCATATACGATACGCCCTGCTTTTCGAGAAATCTCGCCATACCTTCGGAATGGAAGCCGCCTGTAACAAGAACCGCGATCTGCTGTTTTTCGCGTTCCATCTCTTTCAAGGTATTTTCAACGAGGCACTTGTCGCGCTTCATCGCGATCACATAAAAGTCCTCGAGCTTCGGTATCGACTTCGCGACGGCTTCGCTCGGCGGTTCGACGTCGTAGGCCAGGCCGTACTGTTCGACCTTCTTCTTTATAAATCCGGTGAAGGCCTCGTGCGTAAATTCATCCTTGTGCGTCTGGTAATAGTTAAAATCATCGTTTAAAAGCTTTATATTGACCATGCCGATAAGTACATCGATGTGGCGCGACAATTTGTCGAGTGATCTCTGGTCGTCATTCGCGAAGAGCTTCTCTTTTATATCCGCCTCTACGGTCTTTATCTCCCGGAAAAGTTTTTCATTGTCGATCTTCGAATAGACGGAATTGTAGATGATGTAGTTGTAGAGGTTGGGGTATTTTTTCGAGATGTCGATATTATTGTCGAGAGCGATCTTTTTAAGATAGGCGTAAAATTCCACGGACGATATCTTTCCCGATTTGAATGATATCGATTGCGCCACGAGGTCGTTCAAACCGTCCTTGGCAAGCATCTTGGACAGCTCGTCTATGAGAGTGGCGCGCTCCTTGTCGGTCACATTAAAATCTATCTTCTTCTCATATATAAGAACGCTCACGAGCCTGAAGAAGTTCTCATAGCTTCGTATGCCGATCTTCTGCTTCTCGGCCGTCTCCTGGAGGAACCTGACGTAATCGTTAAACTGTATCTTCTTAGACTCATAGTCCTGGGCCTTGGCGTCCATCGTCTTCAGGTCATTGGAATAGATATAACCTTTCAGCCTGTTCAGAGCGTTCTTTATCGAATTGTAATACTTTTCGGTTTCGGCCTTGAGGGGATAGCTTGAGGTAAAGGCGTTAAGGTTCTGTATATATGCGGCCCTGTCCTCTGCGCCGAATAGTTTTATGGGATAATTTTGCGTTATGGATAGGAATTCCGGGCCTGTGATCTCGCCCTTCTTCATGAAGTAAGTGGCGACTTCCTTCCGCACTTCTTCATCCGGGAACGCCTTGAACCACGTTGTGTCGATGAGCCCATCGGCGCCTTCTACTGATATAAGGCTTAGGCTGTGATTCTTTATAAGGCCTTCAAGGATATTGACGATATTGGTCTGGGCTTCATAATTACAATGCGCGTCCTGGATATTTATGATCAGCTTATTGGAATTGCCGAGGAATTTCGACTTTACGAGCCCATACTCTTTCTCGATCACTATGCTGCCGGGTCCCGTCAAAGACTGGCTCTTCGGTGAGATATCAGGCTTATTCTGGAGAGAATCCGCAAACGCGATATTAGAGACGATAAATGACTGGATCACAAGTATCGATACTACTTTACGAAACCAAATCCCCATCACAACCCTCCGCTTTATTATAGTCTTATCTTACTTTTATAATATATGACTTTCGATTTGTTTACAGATAGTTCATGAAGTTTACCATATAATAGGTAAGGCTGTCAACATACAAGTGCTAACTATTTTATATCTTAATATTGGTTAACCTTCGCTCTCGCGGCCGCTTGGCAGAAGCCACGAGAGCGAAAGTCAACCCACCGCCGCGGTGGCACGCAGCAGTGTTTGTTTACATTTTACGCGGCGCTGCTGAGTAAGAGCATCGCGTTTCTATATGTCTCTACCTCCTCGCCGAAATTCTTCGGAAGCATCGGCGGCAGATATGTGAACTTTTTGGTATCCGAATTGTAGTAGAGTCCCAGAATACCGTCGATGGCCATGCTATTCGCCGGAAGTTCGTCCATCAACGCCATCCTGTAAGCGACCTTCTCGGTATTCATGGCTAGAAGGACCGGCTTACCGTTGACCGTGACTTCTTTCAACTCCAGGACCTTCATATTCGTTGCATCGCCGCTCAACTCTCCCGGCGCGGTAACTATGGCAACGTTGCTTATCGCGAGGCCTTCCGGCAGACCTGCAGCCACTATACCCTCGAGTTCGTCCATAGTCATGCCTGCGGTCTTCTCTATGAGCCTGATATTGGCTATATCTTCCGGACTGCAACCCGCCTCGACGAGGAGCTGTTTCGCCCGTTGCGCGTTCAGCTCTTTACCATAGACCAGGCTCATTACGCCTCCGGCATCCATTATCTCCCTGACGCCCGCAGCAAACGTCGGGTTATTGAGGGCCGCTTTTTCGGTTACGACCACCCCTGCTTTCTTTCCGGCCGCGGCGGCGTCTCTTACTATGGAGGGTTTGTTGTACATCCCGGATGCGTTCAAGCGACCGATATGCTCTCTCGTAAGCTCCCGTAGTTTGTCCATATTCTTTCTGAAGCCCGGATAGGCCATCATCTCCTGCACAAAAGCGAATATATCTTCGGCTTTCATGCTCTCGATATTGGGCAGCATCGCCTTTATCAACTTAGCCATCTCCAGGCGCGTCTCTTCATCTATAGCGGACATCACGAGGATGCCTTCGTAAGTCGTCGCAAGCATCGCCGCGGCTATCTCTTTAGCGTCGATCCCGCTATCCAGGGCAGCATTGTCTATAAAGATACCTCTGACCTTCTGCCCGTCTCCGGACATCACGGCAAGAGCTTCGGCGTCTCTGACCTTAACGATCCGGGCCCTATCCTTGAAACTTTCTCTAAGGGCGGCCTCTTTCCGGGCGGATATATCTTCCGGGACACCTATGACAAAGACCGGCTCCTCTTTGGCGGCGGAAGTTTTGGCCCATGTGAACGACCCGGCGATCACAACTACAAGAGACGCCAGGACGGCAGCGGCGGCTTGCTTGTTCCCGTCGGAATAACGCTGATAGGCCTCGATCATGCCCTTCCATAATTTGGCAAGTATCTCGCCGAGCGGCGAATAATACATTGCCGCTATGACAGCTAAAGGAATGCCGATAACAATGATGGCATGCTTGAGCTCTTGCAGGAACATCCTGTGGATCTCTATCAGGAACTTAAGTATGTACCTCGCGGCAAGTAGGACGGCCGCTATTATGACCACGATAACCACCCACTGCGATATGCCGTACTGGTTGAGAAGATCCTGGAAATAGCCGATATATTTCTCTGGGTCGGGGGGCCCATCACGCCATGCCGCGCCGCCCGATATGAAGAGAGTTGCAACGGCCAAAAGGGCCGGTATGATACGCCCGGGCATGCTGATAGTCGGGACGATCTTTTTAAAGTTCAACTGCAGGACCTTGGACAGTTCTGCCTTGATCTGGGTATCGCGTATATGCGGGTTGAGCCTCTCCTTGTGTATCCTGCTGACGGCGGCCAGTATCTTCGAGCCTACTGCGGCGCGACTCTCGCTCTTCATAAAATAGCCGAAGAGCTCCCTGCCAAGCTCCTGCGGGACCTGTTCTGCGGCGTGCGTCCATTCGCCTTCAGAAGTCGCGCTCTGCCCGAGTCTTTTGTTATATGTGATAGCGAACGCGTTCAATAGCACTTCTATCAGCCTTGTCTGCGCCTCCAGGTCACTTGCCGCAAATACAGGGTCCAGATAAACGCCGAATAGTTCCAACGAACCCGCCACTTTGTAGGAATGCTTCTCGGAATACAACATGAGCCATTCGGCAAAAGTTTCCGCAGAGACTACATGCGTCACTTTCGAATCCGGTTTTTCTGCGGGCTTTGTCGCGGCGGGCTGTTTCCGGGCTATGGAACCAAAATCTGTAAGGTCGGTCAATGCTCTTGCCTCTTGCTGAGGATCGGGCTTGCCCACAAGATCCATGATCGCGTTTTCTCCGAGACCTTGCCCGGCTTCCTCTTCGGGCTGCACATAACCGATCACGCCGGCCAGTACTAATATCCTTGCCACATACTCAACGCCCTTCCTTAAAACCTCCTTCGGCAAAATTACCGTCGAGCCATCGGCCCGTAATTTCGTTATGTCCCACAATAGTATGGACAGCTTCGGATCGGATAAGTATCCATGGATCTGGCTGAGCCTTTTGTGCGCATATCTATTCTTAGTAAGGGCGGGGAGATTATCCGCGATCCTCTTCAATGCCTGCTGTATCACCGGCTCGTTCCTGCCGTCGGTGACCGGTATCCTGCCGTCGTCGGCCGGCTCGCCGGTGCTTACGGCCGCACCAAAGAGCGCGAGAGTAAGCATGGTCGATATCTGCGGTAAAACACTCGACGCAGTGGGTTTGGAACCCGGCGCAAAGACGGCCTGCCATATATAGTCCAGGACATTCTTGATATTCTCGACTGTAAATACACCTGTATATACCATGACCGCGACAGCTATACCGCCGAGGAGAAGCCACGGAATGGCGCGCCTGATCACATTTACGATATCCTGGACGATGGTCTTTAATATATTCACCCCTATCCTGAGGATCAGCAGAGTTAAGACGATAGCGGCCACCCCTAACCCGACATAAACTTCAGGCGACGGGGAAATGCCGCACGAAGTAAGGATCTCGTTCAAACGCTGGACGAGACCCGCCTCGGGCTTCGCGGCGGCGCCAAAGCCCATAGCAAGCACTGTCAACACCGCCGGGACTGCGAGCGTTGTAAATCCTCCGCGCGAAGCCCCTCCGCTTTCTTTTTTATCCTCGACTATAAAATCTTTTACCTTGGTAAGGAAGGTTCCGGCAAGTTTGAGAGCCCGGCGTAAATTCCCGGGCGCGGCTTCCTGCTCTACCTGGGGCGCGGCCTCTTGCACTGCCGCGGCAGGCTCGATGGCCGGCATGACCGAGTTCTCGATGACGAGATCGAAGATCTTTTCTTCGTATTCGTTCATCACCTTCCGCGCCTCTTCCCTTATCTTTTCCTTTTTCTCGCCGAAGAACGGCGCGGGATTGATAAAGAGATCTCGGAGGATATCCTTCAAAACCGCGTATTCGATGCCGCGGCCCGAAACAAAACCATTGGGAAGCGAGAGCAGGGCCGCGCGGCTGCGTTCCCGCACATCGGCAGGCGCGTCCGAAAGCTCTTTACGCGAACCGGCGATAAGGCTCTCGGATGAAGCGCGATAATCGGCGAGCGTGATCGTAACGTCGTCCGTCCATACGCGCGTAAAATTATTCTCGAAATACTTTTTGTACGGCGAACCGTCCGCCGCTATATTTTCATAGACGAAGCAGGGCTGTTCATAACCGCTTCCTATGAGCGTATAGGGATTGATAAGGACCGTATCTCTGCGGGGCAGGAGGACCATGAACGCCGGCGGCGTTTCTCTGTATAACCTTATATCTTCAGGATCGATGCCGATCTTCTCAAGACACCGGACCGACTCTTCGATATCTTCGAGGATCGCGCCGGGCTGCCGCCCCTCGTACTTCTCGCGCAAGCCCACGATCTCATGGCTCGGGTAGACGAGGAGGAACTGCATCTTGCATTTCTTCTCTTTGGCCTCACGGATAAGTTTCTCCAATTCCAGCCCCAGCCGGGTGCGCCTGGCGTTCTGCTCCGCGCTCGCTGCCGGGTTCGGCTGGCGGCCTTCCCGCATCCCCACTATCAGGGAACTTCCCATAAAGACAATATGCCCGTCCTCGCCCTTATCGATCTCGCTCCTGACATACCGGAGGAACCCTGCGCCGTCGTCTTCCCGACCGAGGAACGCATCGGCGCGGTTCTCGTCATGCATGCGGAAACCGGACGTCTCGCTGGCCCTGTTGAAATGCGTCATATGCTCGGCCGTCTCGATCATCTCTTCGAAGAGTTTCTTCGAAGCATTCTTATGGATCTCTTCCATGAAATAGAGCGGAAGGCACAGACAGACGAGTATTACGGCAACGAAACTGCTTGAGCCTACGAACGGCTTCGTAACCAAAGGATATATGCTGACTATAATAGCTATGGCCGAGAATATAAATATGGGCAATGTCACAAGATGTCCCCGGATAACGGTCAAGGACCTCCGGATAAATCCTTCCTCGCCCTCCGATGTCGGCTGCGCCCGGATATTCCCGGCATCGGGCGCCTTGAAGCCTTCGGCGCCGTGTATCAGAAGTTCGAAGATCGCTTTCTCTGTCCTGTTCATGACCGCCTCGGCATGAGCTGTCCATTCCGAGCTGTCTGTGCCGTCCGACAGATTCCGGCGTATTACGACATCCTGCAGGGCGTCTTTGACCGTCTCATATTCTATGCCTCTCGGCAGTATCTTCAGGAGCGCCATGGCCCGGGCGGAGAAGTCCGTCCCCGCGTCTGAAACGGCGCGGGCCGCATCCTGCAGCAGCGAAGAGGAAGCGGCGCGGTATTGTGTAAAGGTAATAGTATTCTTGTTCCCCCAGACCTTCTCATAGTTATTCATGCGATACTTATGGAACGGCGAATCGGGCATGCCGATATTTTCATATACGAAGCAGGGCTGCTCATAACCGTTCCCGGACATGGTATACGGATTTACGAGGACATACCTGGGCAGGAGCATCATGAACATCGGCGGGACTTCTTTAAAGAACCGTATGTCGTTCGGGTTCACTCCAAGCGCTATCAGTTTATCCGCCGCGTTTTCTATGTCGGCGATTATCGATCCGCCCGGCCTGCCTTCATACTTTTCGCGCAAACCGACGATCTCATCGCTCGGATAGGAAAGGAGGAACTGTATCCTGCGTTTCTTCGCGACGGCTTCCCGTATGAGAGACTCGATCGCGGGAGTGAACATAACGGACGTGCCGACGAATACTATCGGTTCGCGCGACACCCTCGCGATCTCATCCTTCGCGTAATCGAGGAAACTGTCTTTACCTTCGCCGTCGCCGTCGAATGCCGCGATACGGTTATTGTAGTGCATCCTGAACCCCGAAAGCGTCGAGCGCTCATGCATGGGGGATATCCTCTGCATGGTCTCGGCAAGCCCGTGCGAGAAGGTCCTGGTCTGCCACCAGCTGCGCACCGCCTTATATGACAACAAAAGAGATATGATTATGGAGAGGACCGCTTCGAGCGTGGATCTCGTTTCCTCGCCGATAGGAAGGTCCGAGGAAAAATGTATGATAAGCGCCGCGGTACATATAGCGGCCATGATATACGGCAGGAGATTATGTTTTTTGTATCCAAGGATGGCCAATAGGGCTGTTATCGTTATAAACGCGCCGAGCGCCTCATACCCGGGCCAGTTCGCGCCTATCGAAGCGAAGATGCCCACGGCGATAAGGAGCGGCATGAGCGAGGCCAGGTACCGGGATATCGCGGGGAATAATGACCTCAAAGACAGGTTGTGCTCTACAGCCATTCCAACAATATCGACGCGCAAGGGTGAATCTTCCGGGAGGGATGATAATGCCTTCTTTAAGTCCCTTATCGCCTCCGGTCTATTATCGATAGAAAGATGCGCCTTACCCCTGTAATAGTAGAGTGCGGCGTCGTTCGGAGTAAGCCTCAGGGCCCTGTTAAAATTTACTATGGCTTCGGAGTATGATCCTTTTTGAAGATCGTCAAATCCCTGTTGTTTATTTGTATCGGCCTTTAAAAACGCCGCGTCGATATTGACCCCTCTCGCCGATAAGTCCGCTACGGCCTTTCGTACCGTCTCCTTGAGCTCCGGATCGAGCGTGATAGCCTTTTCGAAATCGTCCTCGGCTTTCGCGAATTCACCGGTTTTGGCATAAGCGACGCCTCTATCTTTCAGGGCATTTGTCAAACCGGGATCGCATTCTATGGCCTTCGAATATTCTTCAATGGCGGCGGT
Organism: Candidatus Omnitrophota bacterium; assembly: GCA_029004355.1. Classification (GTDB taxonomy): domain Bacteria; phylum Omnitrophota; class Gorgyraeia; order 2-01-FULL-45-10; family 2-01-FULL-45-10; genus FEN-1322. The sequence continues at coordinate 151 of JAQURV010000041.1, read as the reverse complement.
AAGATTGCTCATCTTAGCTTCGCACTTGCCGCGGCCGAGATGCGCCTCTCCGGAATTTGGATCTATCAGGACGGCGGTGCTGAATTCATTCAGCGCAAGACCGTACTCTTTATTCTCGAAGCATCTTCTCGCCCGCCTCATGTGTAAATCG
>JAQURV010000040.1 GCA_029004355.1 Candidatus Omnitrophota bacterium | reverse complement strand
AGATAGTGTCCATATGTATAATTTTCGTAAAACCTAACTTTCGGGCTCCCGCTCCGGCATCATCTCTCCGCTATGTGCCATTTCGCCCATCTCTTCTTCTTCGCTTGCTCCCTGCATCATCGCACCGCATCCAGGAGCACACATCATCTTGCCCTGCATCATCTTTCCATGCATAGGCTTTCCCATGCCCTTGTGCGACATCATAGGACAACAGGACAGAGACGTGAAAGCTATGGCAGCCGAGATCCACAGAAGCACGGCTATGCAATAGCCGAATATCTTCAGGCTCTGGGTCTCAACCTTCTTAAGCGCGAGCAGAACAAAGAAGCTGATCGTCAGCAATACAGATGTTGGAATAACGCTCAACATTCCTACGCCCTTCATCATATTTCTCACCTCCTTTACCGGTAATATTATACCTTAAAATCCCTGATAATAGCTATATGCGGCTAATGATAAGTGCGCTATAAGCTTCTTCGCCACGCGCGCAGTAGAAGATCTGTGTTTTACAAGGACGCAGATGAGGAAATTGCCTTTATCGGTGTAGACTATACCGACGTCGTGGCATACCCCGTTTTCAAGGCCCGTCTTGTGGGCAACGGTCGTGTCGGCAGGAAGCCTCCTGGGGATCCTGTCGTTTATCTTCTGCTCGGCCAAAAATTCCAGGCACCTGTTGGATACATCCCTGCCCAGGAACTTGCCGCGATAAAGCCCTTCCAGGAGATACGCCATATCCCCGGCTGTGGTATAATTTTCGACGCCGCTCTTCCTGGATCTAAAATCCATCATCTTCCGGGAGAGGTTCGTATGTTTTAAGCCTAATTTCGCGAAGCGGCTATTCAGATCATCTATACCCACCCTGTCGATAAGCATATTCGCGGCCGTATTGTCGCTCTGGGTTATCATGAGCGATATGAGGTCCTCTACCTTGTAGCCTGGCCCGGCAAGCGCATTCTTGAGAACGCCGGATCCGTCTGTCTTATCGGAATTTTTCAGTTCTATGGTATCGTTTAAGTTTATCTTACCGTCTTTGGCGGCGGAAAATACGGCCATCATGATGGGGATCTTCACGATGCTTGCCGACGGGATAGCTATATCCTTGTTTGCGTCGATCTGCCAACCCGTATCGAGGTCTTTGATGACAAGCCCTACGGCACCCCTATAGCCTCTTATTGTCTTGTCGACATCTTCTTTCAGGCCGGCCCATGCGGCTTTCCTGGCTTCAACGGCGAGCCTGTGGCTATCTAGCGCCGTCCTACAGGCAGGATAGTAGAATATTCCGGCAGTCAGTAATGGAACGGCGATCGCTATTATTAAAATTATCTTCTTCAATTTGTTCCCGGGATTTTACTCATAGCCATATTTTTTGATGAACCAGCTCTTTACAAAGTGTACCATAAATAGATACGCGATGATTATGATAATTAACGCGAGGAAATATCCTGGGGGAGGCTGAACGAAACCAAAGTGCTTCCCCAGCGGCGTAAACGGTATGAAGAGACCGATCGTAACTATATATATCGAGGTGAAGATTAAAAATTGGCTGGGCTTACTTTCGATAAAAGGGATCTTACCGGTACGGATGATATGTATGACCAGCGTCTGGGTACACAGGGATTCCAGAAACCAGCCCGTGTTAAAGAGAGGCTGCCCGGCCCGGAAGATCCACAGAAGGACTCCGAAGGTTATAAAGTCGAATATGGAACTGATAGGGCCTATGAACATTATGAACTTCTTTATGTAATCTATATTCCATGGCCTTTCTTTCAAGACATACTCCTCATCCACCTCATCCGAAGGAATAGCTATCTGCGATGCATCATAAAGAAAGTTGTTCAAGAGTATCTGTATCGGCAACATCGGCAGGAACGGCAGGAAAAGGCTTGCGCCGGTCATGCTGATCATGTTGCCAAAGTTCGAGCTTGCGCCCATCTTTATATACTTGAGTATATTCCCGAAGGTCTTCCTTCCTTCTATTACGCCGTCCTCAAGCACCATAAGGCTCTTCTTTAATAAGATTATATCCGCGGACTCCTTGGCGATATCCACTGCGTTATTGACCGATATGCCGACGTCTGCAGCCTTCAGCGCCAGAGCATCATTGATCCCGTCCCCCAGATAGCCTACCGTATGATTATTCCTGTGCAAGGCGTGTATCACTCTCTCCTTCTGCAAAGGAGAGAGCCGGGCAAAGACGGAACTTCTCTTTGCCAGCTTAGTCAGTTCGTCATCGCTGGTCTTTTCTATAGTATCGCCGGTTACCAGCCCTTTGACGTCTATACCCACATCGCTGCATATCTTCCTTGTCACCAGTTCATTGTCACCCGTCAGGACCTTGAATTCTATGCCCAGCCTTCTCAGCATTTCGATCGTTCTTCTGGCAGTCGGTTTGGGCGGATCTAAAAACGCGATGTATCCTTTGAGTATCAGGGCCTCTTCGTCGTCTTTTGAATAGGCCTCTTTCTTCTTCTCGAAATCTTTATACGCTACGGCCAATACCCGGAAACCTTCCGAGCTTAAATAGTCGAACTCCGTCTTAAGGTCCGTGAGCACCAGCTGTTCCATATCCACCGTCTCGCCTTCCAGCTCGTACCGCGAACATCTTTTGAATATCTCTTCCGGGGCCCCCTTGGAAATGATCCTGTGCCTGGCGTCGTCGGTCTCCACGACTACGGACATTATTTTACGGGAGAAGTCGAACGGAACTTCGTCGATCTTTTTATATTGCTTGGCGGGAGGCTTTTCCCCGCCATCGCAAGGGTTTGGGCGGGATCCCGCCCCGGGTGGAACAGAAGGCGGGACGCATCGCAATACGGCCTTATCGAGGATGTTCTTTAATCCGGTCTGGTAAAAACTGTTTAAATAGGCGAGCTCTAAGACGCTTTCGTCTTCCTTCCTGACAACATCACAATATTTTTCCAATACTATCTTATCCAGGGTAAGCGTACCGGTCTTGTCCGTGCAAAGAACGTCCATAGCTCCGAAGTTCTGGATGGAGCTTAAGCGTTTTACGATAACCTGCTTTTTGGACATGGCGATCGCGCCCTTGGACAGATTTACCGCGACCAGCATCGGCAGCATTTCGGGAGTAAGGCCGACCGCGACAGCCAGCGAGAAGATAAAAGCCTGCACAAAATTATGCTTCGTTAAAGCGTTTATGAGAAAGATGACGACCACCAGGACGAGCATCAGGCGTATCATGAGCCATGTAAACTTCCGGATCCCTTTGTCAAACCCGGTCTCTACGGCAATGCCTGCCAGGCGGCGGGAGAGTTCGCCAAACTGGGTGGCAATGCCTGTCTTTACGACTATGCCCAGACCTGTGCCACTAACCACGCTCGAGCCCATAAAAGCGATATTGGTCAGTTCTGAAGGAGAGCTGCCCTTATATTGTATGGGCGCGGATATCTTTTCTATAGGAAAAGATTCGCCCGTTAACGATGCCTGGTTGATAAACAGGTCTTTACAGGAAATTATGCGCAGGTCTGCAGGTATCATGTCTCCGGCGAATAGATCTACTATATCTCCGGGAACGATCTCCCGTATCTTTACTTCGTGCGCCTGACCATCCCGGTAAACGGTCGCCGTGGCGCGCACCATTTCGCTTAATTTCTCGGCTTCTCTTCCTGCGCGGTATTCCTGGATAAAAGACAGGAATACGCTCATGATCGCCATCAAGATCACGAGGAGGGCTTCTATCTTTTCCCCGAAGAAGATGGAGAAAGCGGCTATGACCAGCAGCACTATTACCAGAGGATTTACAAATTTGGAAAGTATCTGTATGAGGACCGTTCTTTTTTTCTTCTTTGCCGGCTCATTAAGGCCATATTCCTGGAGCCGCCTGCCGGCCTCTTCGTCGCTAAGGCCTTTTATGGAAGTCGCGAGTTTTTCGAATAGAAGTTCGCGCGAAGACCCGATATGATCAAAGTCCCAATTTTGTATTTTTTTCCTGCCGTTCGTTGCGTTCTTATTATTCATGGCGAAAAAAGGCCGGTAAGCGTTTCTATCTGTATGTAGGTATGACTAAGAGGGCTATCCAGACAATACATGTGGTTATTATTCCTACGGTCAAGCCGATGCCGAACCACTTTAAGAATGTCATGCGTATATTCTTTTGCTTCTCGAGGATCCCGAGCGCGACTATATTGGCCGTAGAGCCTACAAGCGTTATGTTACCGCCGAGGCAGCCTCCGAAAAGAAGAGCCCACCACAGCGCCTGTGAATTCACGCCGGCCGCTTTGAAGCTCTGGATGATCGGGATTATGGCCGCCACCAATACGACGTTATCTAAGACGGCGGATCCTATGCTCGATATCCATAATATGGCGCCGGTCAATATGCCGAAACTGCCGCTTGTCATCCGGACCAGATGCCCTGCCAGGACGTTCGTGGCGCCCGTGTATTGAAGGGTCCCGGCCTGCGCGAAGAGAAAGAGGAAAAAGAGCAGCGTCCACCATTCCACGTCACGTTCGATATGCACCCTGGCATTCTTCTGCTTCCAGACAAATATAGCGCTGCAGGCGACAAGAGGCGCCGCCAGTAGTATCGTGTTCGCATTAAGGCCCCACAATATCTCAAGGCGATGATGGAGCGAGATAATTACGAGCGTCGAGCCGAATATCGCAAGGCTTATCTTAAGGTCCTTGCTGAACTTCATCGGTTTTTCCATCGCCTCTATCTGCTTATCTTTAAAGTTCCGGAGACGTTCATCCATCGCTTTAAGCGCTTTTTTGTACCAGACCAAACAAATGCAGATCGTCGCTATAAGGCATAGCGCCGCCAGGGGCGATGCCTTGACAAGGAAATCCTCAAATGTCAGCCCGGATTTAGTTGCGATCAGTATCCCGATTGGATTACCCAGGACGGTCGCGGAACTTCCTATATTGGTCGCCAGAACGGATGTGATCAAAAAAGGCACGGGATCTATTTCGAGCTTGTCGCAGATCTCAAGGATAGCTATGACCATAAATATGATCGATGTCACCTCGTCGACCATGGCCGCCATGATGGCCGAGACAACAGAGAGGATTATAAGAAATTTACGCGAGTTCAGGCGTTTTGCGCCCAGAAGCAGGTGCGATACTATATTGAAGAAACCGTTCTCTTTCAAGAGCCCAACGAGCACCATCATACAGACTAAAAATAATATGACTTCGAGAGACGCAAACCTGACCAGATGTTCAATGTCTATCGTTCTTGTAACCAAAAGCAGGGCCGTGCCGAGAAAGGCGAAACTCAGGCGGAAATCCCAGAAGAAGAGCGTCCCAAGTATCGAGGCGGAAAATATCGAAACGGAGAGAGACTGATGTAAGTCCAGGCCTATGCTTTTACCTGCCAGGCCGAGCGATAAAGCTATGGCTATAAGTGCCGTAAATTTCCGTATCATATTGCAGTATTATAAACCTTTGCCGTATAATTGTCCAAAAAATATTAGGGGCGCTTCCTGTTTGTATAAAATAGGGAGCGCCCCTGATAATGCCAAGCTTTTATCTTAAATTTTTATTTTCCGAGCTGTGTCTTACCTGAATTATCAGTCATACAAGACACCTTGTTGCCCAGGACATCTGTCTTCTTTGCCATCTTAGCTACTGTTCCTGTCTGGGCGCCGCTTGATGTGGCCGCGCACGGCGCACACCCTTTGCCTATACTCTTCACGCAACCGGCCATTTCATTAAACACGGTTTCCCCAAACGCCGGTACCGTGGCGGCCAAAAACACCAATGCTATCAATACTATAAAATATTTCTTCATACTGCACCCTCCTTATTTGTATCTTAAATAATACCTCAAAAGCGAAGAAAATGCAAATCGGCCTGCTTATTCGTATCGTAGCGCTTCTATGGGGTCCAGCTTCGAGGCCTGGCGCGCAGGCCATAAGCCGAAAACGAGCCCTACCGCGATTGAAAACGTTGTGGCAAGCACGATCGAAAATAGCGAAACTTTTATCGTCCAACCCGCCAGAGAGGAGAGGAGTAACGCTATGCCGGCGCCGAATGCTACGCCTGCGACCCCGCCTGCGAACGTCATCGTGACAGATTCTATAAGGAACTGCGTCATGATATCGGATTCGCGCGCGCCTATCGCTTTTCGCAAGCCGATCTCTCTTGTGCGCTCGGTCACGGAGACTAGCATTATATTCATAATGCCTATACCTCCGACGAGAAGCGATATCGCGGCGATCGAACCAAGAAGCCACGACATCGTCTTCGTGGTCTGCTCAAGGCTTTGCTGGATATCAGCCATGTTCCTGATCTCAAAAGAATCTTCATCGTCTTCGGCCAGATGATGACGCTTGATCACCATCTCTTTTATGGCGTCCTGTGCGGCATCCATCAATGCGATATCGCCCACTTCCACATCGATCGAGTCGAGATACTGCTTTCCCAGGAGGCGGTACATCGCCGTCGTTACAGGTATTATCACCAGATCATCCTGATCGTGCCACATAGCGGCGCCTTTTTCCGGAAGGACGCCTATTACTTTGAAATTTATACGATTTATCCTGATATACGCGTCAAGGGGATTGGCAGTGCCAAAGAGCTCCCTCACTATAGTGGCCCCTACGACCACGACCCTTGCGCGCATCCTTACCTCATCCTCGGTAAAGAACCTCCCTGCGGCCGGGATGGCGGCGTGCATCTGGGCATAATTTGTCCCCGTACCCTGCACCTGCGTATTCCAGTTCTCGTTGGCATAGACAACCTGGGCCCTGCCGCTCACGCCCGCGGAAATACGTTTCACATCCGGTAATTTGGCTATAGCATCCGCGTCCTGGAGGGTAAATCTTGTCACGGTCCCGGCCTCGAGCGCCACCCCGTGCAACCGGTGTGATCCGGCACGCACCATTAAAAGGTTTGAGCCCAAAGATTCGAGCGTCTTCCTGATCGACTCTTTAGCGCCCTGCCCGAGCGCCAGCATCGCTATTACCGCGGCAACGCCTATAAGTATGCCCAGCATCGAAAGGGCGCTGCGCATCTTGTGAGAAGCTATGGACCAGAAGGCCTGTTTAAAATGATCGACGAGCTCGGCGCGTTTCATATTGCCTTCCGCCCCGTGCAATATCGCGTCGATATCTATGCTCACCGGAACTTCCGCCGAGATATCTTTTGTCGCCTCATCCGAGATTATCTTACCGTCCCGCATGCGGATAACGCGCCCCGCGTGTTCGGCCACTTCTTCTTCGTGCGTCACCATTACGATCGTCTTGCCTTTCCTGTTAAGCTCCGTCAGGATAGCCATTATCTCGTTCTGGCTCTTTGTGTCAAGATTTCCCGTCGGTTCATCGGCAAATATGATCGCCGGGTCGTTGACCAGGGCGCGCGCTATGGCTATGCGCTGTTGTTCGCCTCCGGAAAGTTCGTTTGGCCGGTGGAGCGCGCGATCCGACAGTCCGACCTCTTTTATCTTCTCCATGGCCTTGGCTTTAAGATGCCTTTTGCCCGCATATATTAAAGGCAGTTCCGCATTCTCGAGTGACGTTACGCGGGGGAGGAGGTGAAATTGCTGAAAGACAAAACCCATGATGTGGTTTCTTAAGAGGGCTCTTTCATTATCTTTAAGGCCGGTGACTTCCTTGCCGGAAAGATAATAGTTCCCGGAATCCGGTTTATCCAAAAAACCCATAAGGTGCAGAAGTGTGGACTTCCCCGACCCGGACGGTCCCATGATCGCGATAAATTCTCCGCTTCTTATGGAAACGGAGACACCCTGTACGGCGGCGACACCGACCTTGCCCATAGTGTAGGTCTTATTTATATTCTTAAGCTCTATCATGTTATTGTTTTTTTCTTCTCGCGGGCATAAAAGGATTCGTTCCGGCCTTTGGCGCGTCTGAGACCGTATATTTCTGGCCCGCGACGATCACCGCATCGTCGGTTCTAAGGCCCGAAAGGACTTCGGCATTCTTTTCGTCGGTCAACCCTGTCTCTATCTTCCGTTCGACGGGATTTTTACCGGACCTGCCGGCGAGAATGACATACGGGCCGTCCTTGCCGCGCCTGACGGCATCCAGAGGTATGGTCAGGACATTCTCTTTGGCATCCTCTACTATATTCACCGTGGCGCTCATGCCGGACCGGAAGACTTCCGGTACGCTGTCGGGCACAATGTCGACTTTATATATGGTCACATTGTTGACTATGGTGGATTCGTAATAGATATGGTCGACCTTTCCCTTGACTTTTATCTGAGGATACGCGTCGAGGGAAATAAGCGCCTGCTGTCCGATCTTCACCTTGCCGACGTCGGTTTCGTCGACCTGGGCCTGGACGATCAACTGGTCCGAAAGGACGACCACCGCTTCCGAAGAGGTGACCGTCTGCCCGGGCTCATCGGTAGAAACGATGACCTCCCCGTCTATCGGCGATATTAAAGGGGTCGCCTTGTAGACCTCCTGCCAGTATTGCATCTCTTCGGGTCCGCGGGCCCTGGCCGCGTCAAGAAGCGCCGCTCTTTCGGTCGAGCTCATGAGCGCCAGCGTCTGGCCCGCCTTTACCTTCTCCCCTTCCTTTACCAGGATCTCATCGATGCGGCCGTTGATCGGGGGTTTTATCTCCAGCCTGTTCTGCGGCTGGACGGTCGCGGTCGAGGTTATAACGGCCTGGATGCTGCCCATTACGGGCTTCACTTCCCTGACGCTCTCGGTAGAAGGCTTGGTTTTAGCCCTCGTCATAAAAAAGACCGCGGCGATCACTATTATCAGCAATACGAGATATAACTTCCCTCTCTTCATCTTAATCATAGTCCAAGGTTCCCCCTTTTGCCTGGATCCAATTGGCTTCGGCGATCAAGGCGCTGGTCTGGGCATTTACAAAACTTTTCTTGATCGAGACGAGGTTGTTCTCTATAATTATCCAGTTATCGTATGACATAAGTCCTATCGAGTATTCCGCCCTTGCTATTCTAGCGCGTTCTTCCGTTGCTATCAAATATTCCCGTTGGACCTCTACGTTTTCGAACGTGTCCTGCATGGTCGTCCAGGTATTGGAGAGCGTAAAGATGACTCCGTCGCGTCCGGACCGTTCGTCCTCATCGGCCTGGCCCAAGACCGCCTTGGCCTTGGAAATAGACGCGATGGTCTTCCCGCCGTCAAAAAAAGGAAATGTGAGGCTCGTCCCTATAGACCATTGATTCTTGTCCGGGAAAGCGTCCACATTGGTATTACCTATGCTTCCGTCGGCATATATCGAAGGGTAGAGGCCCGCATAGGCGGATTTGACCCCGAACTTGGCCGCCTCCTTCTGGACTATAAGCTGCTTGAGAAGCGGCACTTCATCCGACAGCTTCTCGAAGTCCGGTCTTATGCGTTCGGCGTTCTTGATCTCTAGTGCACCGTTCGCCAGCATCGGCGTAAATGATGAACGGCCCAACTGCCTTGTAAGGCGGCGCTGGGAAAGATATATATTTCTTCTTGCCTGGTTTACTTCATAAGTGGCCTGCGCCATATCTGCCTGCGAAGTAAGCAGCGACCCCCTGTGTTCACGGCCGCCCTCATAACGCAATTTCACAAGTTCAAAGTTCTGCTTGCGCCGCCCCTCGATCTCCGCCGTCACTCTTAAAAGTTCCTGCGCGCTCAACAGGTAGGCGAAAGCCGTCCTTAAGTTCACCCTTATGTTGGAGGATACGACATCGTAATTATACCGCGAAGAATATATGCTCCTTTCGGCTGCGGAAAGATCGTAAGAGGTCTTGAAACCGTCGAAGAGCAGCTGTTTGCCCGCCAGGTCATATTCGTAGGTGGTCTTTGAGGGGTTTCTGCGCGATGACGTCGAACCGGCGCTTACCGTCCCGCCGGTGGAAGTTGAAAGGTCAGCATTCTTATCGGTACTTTCGCTTGCGTTCCCGGTTACCTGGGGCAGGACGGCGCTTCTTGTGACCTCTTTAGCAGCTTTATTCTGCTTCACCTTTTCGAAAGCTGCGGCGAGGTCAGGGTGCTGGCGCTTCGCCTCTATGACACAATCTTCCCAGGCAAGCATCTCCTCCGCCCCGGCCTCGATAACGGGAAACGCAAGAAAGAGCAGCGCAGCTATGAGACATCTCATAATAATGATTATCCGTTTACTTTGCTCTTTTGTCAATCCCTGTTTCCTCCGGAGCTCCCCCGACGCCCCTGATGCCCTTTATGCTCTTTCATCTTCTCCGAGAATTTCTTAAATTGTTCGGGCGACAGTATGTGCCTCACCCCAAGGATGCTCTGGAGCCTCTGGTCGAGCATGTCGGACTCCAGCTTTTTCAGATCATTATTGATCTGCGTGATCTTGCCCATGTCGAGGGTGGCCTTCTGAAGTTCCTCGCGCATAGCGTTCTTCTTCTCCTTGATCTGGTCGAAAGTCGCCTTCATCTGTTCCGTGTTCTTGGTCTTATTCTCCTCCAGCATCTTCTTCTGTTCATCCGTCAGGTTAAGGGCTTTATAAAGTTTCTCCTGCCTCACCCCTACATTTCCCTTGGCGTTCTTCCCGCATTCCGTGCATTTATCGCCGGCATATACGTAGCCGATCCCGGACGACAGAACGAACGCTGTAATGACCAACAACGTTATAACTTTTTTGATCTTCATGACGCCACCTCCTGATTTGTTGTTATTTTACTCTGGTAAATCATCCCGAGGCACCGCTATCTCACTCCCGCGCCGAGGGATTACCTTAGCCTTACTCTGTTCTCTAAAGAAAATATTGTTCGACCTGCGTGCCGAACGATCCGTTTTCATCCGCGGCGGGATCCGTGGACGCTCCCGGCAGATAATCGAAATACCCTATCTGGTCCTGGATACGGAGTTCAAGGGCCTTCTGGCTGTTGATCCCCACCCTTATCGCTGTGCCGACGGCAAATATCAGTATTATTATCACCGCTGCCGCAAACACGGGCTTAGGTATGGAGAATATGCCCTTAAGCCTTCCTATAATATCGACCGCAGCGCTTTTCTTCTCCCCCGCCTCGGCCAGGACAAGGCTTTTTATCCTCCCCCATAGATACTCCGGCGGTTCCGCCTTCGCGGCGCCGCTGAATAGCTCCTTCCCGATCCTTTTCGCTTCCATGGCAAATTCTTTACACTCGACGCACCGGGACAAATGTTCCTCCAAAGAGACCTTCTTCCTCTCATCCATCTCTCCATCAAGATAATCCGTAAGGACCAATTCGCGGCTCTCTTTACACTCCATCTTTTACCACCTCTCTTCTCATTGCCAGCAGCTTTTCCCTGGCCCTCTTGAGTCTTGAACGGACGGTATTTATATTTATCTTAAGCACTTCCGCTATCTCCCGGTAACTCAAGCCCTCGATGCTCCTCAAGACGACGCATAATCTCTGGTCGGGGTTGAGGATCCTCAATAAAGTCTCTACTACCTCTCTTTGATGCTGGCCGCGCCTCGCCGTCTCGGCTTCGGCAGCCTGCCACTGGTCGGCATCATCCCGGTATTCACTATTTCTACTCTTTTCCTTTGCCATTTTTTTAGAGTAGTTGATCGCGCTATTGGAGGCTATCCTGTATATCCACGTCTTTATCGACGATTCTTTCCTGAAGTTCTTCAATTCTTTATGCACCTTCAAAAATACCTCCTGCGTAACTTCTTCGGCATCTTGCGCGTTATAGACTATGCGGTATGCCACATTATATACAAACTTCGCCGTGGCCCTGTATATGGCCTCAAAGGCCGCAATATCGCCCTCAGCCGCTTTAGCTAAAATTTCATCCGTTATATTCTGCATAGACGCCTGTGATCTATAGGTCTTTCTATAACTTAGACAAATAAGGAAGCCGAAAAGTTCCCTTTCTGCTTCGCCATTCGACATTCTAATCGAGGCATGGCTTCACAGGAATTGGCCCTACGAAGCTCCACCACGGCCTAACCATGGAAGAGCGAAGTAGGCCCTCTCATATGATTTTTCTCCATATCCCGGGATTTGTCAAGCAAATCATTCCGCAAGAATTTTTCGTCTCGTGAAGGAATCCTCTTTCGGGATTGTGCTTCGCGTGGACGCTCGGCCGCTTCCAGCGAGCGGCCTCGCTCGATAAAATTTTTTATGCCGCCACTATCTAGCAATAGCGGACCAAGCCATAAAAAATTGTAACGC
>JAQURV010000039.1 GCA_029004355.1 Candidatus Omnitrophota bacterium | reverse complement strand
TATCTGTTAGCGAGGAAAAAGGTAGCTAACTATCTATTGACTTAACGGAAATCGTAGCGTATACTTTATATAGATATAATAGAGGTAAAGTATTTTTTTTGCCCACTATTTAATCATATTTAATAAGATATGAGGAGATGTACTATGGGCGCTAAATTAAGACGCAAAATATTTGTACCGCTGGTCTTGTCAGCCATATCTTTTTTCGTTTGCGCGACCCTTCAATACGCCGATGAGATCACGAGACCTGTTGCAAAAGTTGACGCGAAAGGATGGCTGACGGTTCAACTAAAGAACACCTCCGAAAAGATACCTGCCGTGCGCGTAATCGCAAATAAGATGATCGGAGCGCCGCAGGTCCTTACGATAAATAATATCGCCTTCCTCGCACCAACTACAGGCGATTTTGTCAGCGGCCTATTTGAGATAAGGGGGACTATCGACACGCCGGCTGCGCCTGCCTCGTATTATGAGATAAAGTACGCGTACCAGGATGATCCGGATATCTGGTACGATGAAGGAATAACCATAGAACGGGACGGGACGCTTCTGGCCCGGTGGGATACGAATGGGCTCAACGACGGCGATATAATACTGAAGATCACGGTGAAGTATGCGTCGGGCAGCGAGTCTTCCGGTGCAATAAGAGTGGCTTACGACCATACATTATTGCCGGGATGGCCGCAAAAGACCTGGTATAGAACAGGGCTGGCGGCCGGATCGACATCTTCACCGACACTGGCCGATCTAGACGGTGATGGAAAGCCGGAAATTATAGCTGGATCCTATGACGGGAAAGTCTATGCCTGGAAAGGCGACGGATCATCTCTTCCCGGATGGCCAGTTCAGCCTATTAAATATACAGATCTCAACGGCTGTTCTCCTGTCGTGGCCGATATAGATAAAGATGGCTTTAAAGAGGTTATTATGGCATCGGGCAGCGGCGGATACCTTTACGTAATAAGCAGTAAGGGCCTTCTGAAGTGGAGCCGCCAACAGGCCGACTCGATATACTCCTCACCCGCGGTTTGTGATATTAATAACGACGGCAAATTGGAAATATTCGTCAATGCCTATAATGCGAACGCAAAAGGCGTGCTGGGATTTGACTGTAACGGTAACCCGTTACCGCAATTTCAGGATATGCCTATCGATAAATGGACGACATCATCTATAGGGGATATAAACAAGGACGGCAAAGTCGAGATCCTGAATGTAAGCGGCGGCGTTATCAGGGTATTGGACAATAGCGGAAAGATGATGCCGGGATGGCCCAAGGCGCTTGAGGCTACAGAAGCATCTTTCTCTTCCCCGGCAATAGGGGATATAGACGGTGATGGCCTGCCGGAGGTCATAATAGGCCTTAACGGCACGGTATATGTATTTAACAATGAAGGGGTTCCGTTACACGGATGGCCGGTGACCTTGCCCGGGGCTATGATCGGCGGCCCTTGTGAGATCGGCGATGTAGACGGCGACGGTAGGGCAGAGATAGTCGTATGCGGCGTGACCGACGACGGTATGGGCAATATCTATATAATAGAGAATGAAGGCTCAATAGCCGCAGGCTTGCAGGAGAATATGGATGATTGCTGGTTCCAGTCTTCTTCGCCGGCGTTGGCCGATCTCGACGGTGACGGCCGCCTCGATATTATAGCTGCGTCGTTCCATAGCTTATATGCATGGTATGACGACGGTACGCCATTCGAGGGCTTCCCCAAGAAATTGGTCGACCTGGAAGGATATGACTCTATGATCCTGGGAGGCGTATTAACGCCTGTAGTAGGCGACATTAACGGCGATGGATCGCCGGAGATCGTCGTAGCCTCGATCGACGGCCGCGTATTCGCATACGGAGGTTTTTCCAAAAGAGACGCGATTTCGGCAGGATGGCCCATGTTCCATTATGATTTACAGAGAACGGGCGCCGCCAAGACGTTGAGTGCGACGGCCGGCACTTCCGCGCTCGAAGCGCCATCCGACCTAAAGGCGACAAGCGTATCCTATGAAGAGATCGAGTTGGCCTGGACGGATAATTCCAAGAGCGAGAAAGGTTTTAAGGTCGAGAGAAAGACCGGGGACGCCGGCGCGTATGAAATAGTAGCTACGCTGAAAGCCAATGCAAAGAAGTATAAAAACACTGGGCTTGCCCAAGACACCGACTACACATACAGAGTTTGCGCATATGATGATACGGGCGATTCCGGCTATTCAAACGAACTATCCGTAACGACCATATCCTGGGCGCTCGCCGGAGTTACTGCAAGCACGCCATCATCCTCGGAAATAGATCTCGCGTGGAAATATAGCTCTAAAGACGTAACGAGTTTTATGATCGAGAGAAAGATCGGGGACGGCGGTACGTATGAAACGATAGCCAAACCAAAATCCGGCGCGAAGAAGTATAAAGATACGGGTCTTGCCGGGAATACGGCATACTACTACACGGTCTGTGCGGTTACCAAGGCCGGAGATCTCGACTATTCAAATGAGGTAAAAGTAGTGACGATGTCCGCCCCATCAAATCTTGCTGTAAATAACGTGTCCTCTGCCGGGCTGGACATTTCCTGGACGGATAATTCTATGGATGAAACGGGTTTCCTGGTCGAGAGAAAGAAAGGAACCGGCAGTTATAAGGAAGTCGGCAAAACGGATAAAGATAGCACCGTTTACAAAGACACGGGCCTTGCCGAAGACGCCGCCTATTCTTACAGGATCCGCGCGTATAATGACACAGGCTATTCCGACTATTCGGTCAAGTTTGATGTGGCGGGATGGCTTATAGCGCCAACCGGCCTGGCCGCGTCCGCCCCATCCTCTAAAGAGGTAGACCTTAGATGGTCGACTACCTCTAAAAAACAGACGGGTTTTGAGATAGAGAGAAAGACCGGCATCGAAGGCGCGTATTCTGTGATAGGTAAGACGGACGACAAAGTCACCGAGTATAAAGATACCGCAGTCGCCGGCAATAATGAGTATTATTACAGGATCCGCGCGATCGGCAAGGATAGCAATTCCGCTTATTCGGAAGAGGCAAGCATAAAGACACTGTCCGCCCCATCCGAACTTAGCGTCACCGCATTATCGGCCACGCAGATGAGCCTGGCCTGGACGGATAATTCTACCGGCGAAAAAGGTTTCAGTATCGAAAGAAAGACCGAGGGCGGAATAGGTTATGAAGTGATAGCTACCGTAGGCTCCAACATGACCACATACAAAGACAAGACAGGTATCGGAGGAGCGACATACTATTACAGGATCCGGGCTTTTACCGATATCGCCTATTCGGACTATTTAAGCGAAGGAAGCGCCACGGCTGTGTTGCCGCCGCCGTCCAAACTAGTCGCAAAGACCGTATCGGCTACAGAGATAAGCCTCTCCTGGAACGATAATTCTACGACCGAGACAGGCTTCAAAATTGAAAGGAGGGCGGGCGCGGAAAGCAGTTATGTAGAGATCGCCAGAATAGGCGCCGATAAGGTCGCTTACAACGATGCAGGCCTTATTGACGGAACGAAGTATTCTTACAGGGTCTGCGCATACAATGATGCTCGTGATTCCAACTATTCGAACGAGGTAAACGCGATAACCACCCTGCCCGCGCCGTCCGGATTTACCGCAAAGACCATATCGCCCACAGAGGTAGCCCTCTCCTGGGCTGATAACTCTTCAAACGAAGCGGGATTCCAGATCGAGAGAAAGAAGGGCCCTACCGGCAGGTACGAAGTGATCACGGTAGGTGCCGGTACCGTTGCCTATAGCGACACAGCCGTTATGGCAGGTAATACATACTATTACAGGATCCGCGCATATAACGATACATGTTATTCCGAATATTCAAGCATTATAAACACAACGACCCTGCCCGCGCCGTCGGGCCTTACCGCCGCCGCCAAAACGTCTACAGAGATAATTATTTCCTGGAAGGATAACTCCGGAAATGAGAAAAGATTCAGCGTTGAGAGAAAGACGGGCGTCGCCGGTACTTATGCCGAAATCGGCACCGCAAACGTCAATGCTATTACATATAAAGACACGGGCCTTACGGTTGAAACCGCCTACTATTACAGGGTCCGCGCGTGTAATGACGTAGGTAATTCCGACTATTCGAACGAAGCTAATGTAACGACCCTGGCCGCTCCGTCCGGCTTCACGGCAAAAGCCGTATCGGCTGCCGAGATAGACTTGTTCTGGACAGACAACTCGAAGAACGAAACAGGTTTCCAGATCGAGAAAAATAAGAACGGCAGCACAAGGTGGGATGTGATCACCGTAGGTGCCAACGCCACCACTTATAAAGATACGGACGTCATCGGAGATACGGAGTATTCTTACAGGATCCGCGCATATAATGACACAAGCTATTCTGACTATCCGGACAAGACAAGTGCGACAGCCTTGCCTGCGCCATCCGGTCTTAGCGCCAAGGCCGCCTCATCCACAGACATTGCTTTGTCCTGGAAAGATAATTCTAAAAGCGAAACGGGTTTTAGTATAGAGAGGAAGAAAGAGGCCGGCGGCAGTTATGTCAGCGTAGGAACCGCGGGTGCCAGGGCAACTACTTATAACGACAAGGTAGGCGGAAAAACGGTAGCGACATACTATTACAGGATCCGCGCGTATAATGATTCGGGCAATTCCGAATATTCGAACGAGGTGAGCGTGACAACTCTGCCGGGACCGCCAAATCTTAGCGGCAAGGCCATATCATCCACAGAAATAGACCTGGCCTGGGTCGACAATGCTACGAACGAGACGGGCTTTAAGATAGAGAAGATGACGTCCAGTACGGGCAAGATGGTTGTTATTAAGACAGGGCCGGGCGTTATCACATATAATGATACGGGCCTTATCGGAGGAGAGACATATTCTTACACCGTCCATGCGTATAACGATACAGGCGATTCCGATTATTCGAATCAGGTAAGCATAACGACCATAGTCGCGCCATCCGGCCTTTCTGCAAAGGCAATATCGTCTAAGCAGGTGAGGCTCTCCTGGAGCGATAATTCTGCCGACGAGAAGGAGTTCATCGTCGAGAGAAAGAAGCCGGGCGATGCCTATCAAGCCATAGGCACAAAAAAGAACAAGAAAGGCGCCGATCCGGTTATTTACGAGGACAAGGATGCCGTTGGCGGGAAGACGTACTATTACAGGGTACGCGCGGCCAACAAGATCGGCTATTCCGATTATTCTAACGAAGCAAGCGTGACAACCATAGGCGGCATACCGTTCGACCCTATCGTAAAAGCGGTGTCATCCACCGAGGTGAAGATCTCCTGGAAGGATAGTTCCGATAACGAAACAGGATTCAAAATAGAGAGAACGACGAACGGCAGCGACCAGGTCGACGTGATCACTGTAGGAGCCAATGTCACCGAGTATAAAGATACGGGCCTTGCGGGAGATACGACATACTATTATACCGTCCATGCCTATAACGACACAGGCGATTCCAGCTATTCTAAAAAGATAAAGGTAATAACTATGGTCGGACCTTCAGGCCTTGCCGCGGCCGATACTTCGTCCACAGAAATAACGCTCTCCTGGAAAAATAACTCTAAGACCAGCACAAAGATCAGCGTCGAGAGGAGGGCTGAAGAGAGCGATGCTTATGCCGAGATCGGCACAGTATCCTCCAAGGGCACTACCTACAAAGATAAGAAGGCCGCTGCCGGGGCGACATACTATTACAGGGTCCGCGCCACAAACGGCTCCGGCGATTCCGATTATTCGAACGAGGCAAGCGCGACTACATTACTGCCCGCGCCATCCGGCCTTAGCGCCAAGGCCATATCGTCAAAAGAGATAGACCTGGCCTGGACGGATAACTCTAAAGACGAGAAGAAGTTCAGCGTCGAGAGGAAGACAGGGAGCGGCGGAACTTATGCCGAGATCGGAAAGGCATCCGCCAACGCCGTCTCTTATAAAGATAAGAAGGCCGCTGCCGGGACTAAATATTATTACAGGGTCCGCGCGGTCAAAACGCTCAGCAAGAAGACCTATTACTCCAAATATTCGAACGAGACAGACGCAACGTCAAAGCCGAAATAAAACGATATAAACCCCTTCCCGTCGCGCTTCCATTGACAAAAACACCCCTTCGTCATATAATCAAGGCCTATTCTGTATGTTACAATACCTTAAGAAGCTGGCAGGAATAAGCGATACCCCCCACAAAATAGCCACAGGTTTTGCTATCGGCGTGTTTTTGGGGATACTGCCGTTTGCGGGTCCGGTCCTCGCGTTATTTGTAGCGGGCTTATTAAAGGTCAATCGTGTAAGCGCGTTTCTTGGAGCGCTGGTTACCAACACATGGATAACGATAGCGGCCTTTCTCTTATCCGTTAAGATAGGCTCTTTTCTTTTTGGCGTAAATCAGGAGGCCGTTCGTTCGTACTGGGCGGCGTTATTCAAAAATTTTAACTTCTCGGACCTATTTAAGCTCTCCTTCTTTAATGTTGTATTGCCTGTAGTAACAGGATATTTGGTCATAGCGTTGTCGGTAGCTATCTTTTCCTATGTTGTTGTCTTGGTAATCGTAGGGCTCGTGAAAAATAAAAGGACCCATTGATCTATGCCGCTCCAGGATATAAAGATAGGGGATATAAGAGGCCTTTCTGAGACCGAGGCGAAAGCACGGTTGAAGCGAGACGGCTATAATGAACTTCCCAGCGCAAAAGGCAGGAGTTTCTTCGCGATTGCCTTTGGTGTCTTCAAGGAGCCGATGCTTCTGCTCCTTGTCGCATGCGGCGGGATATACCTTGTGTTGGGTGAATTCCACGATGCGGCCATGCTGCTCGGGTTCGTCTTTGTCATAATAGGCATAACGATATACCAGGAAGGCAAGGCGGAGAGGGCCATCGAGGCATTGAGGGACCTCTCAAGTCCGAGGGCGCTTGTTATAAGAGACGGCGCGCAGAGAAGGATATCCGGAAAAGAAGTGGTAAAAGGCGATATCATAATTATTCGCGAAGGCGACAGGGTGCCGGCGGACGCGATCCTTTTGTGGGGCATAAATGTCACGGCGGATGAATCTATACTCTCCGGCGAATCGGCGCCGGTCCGGAAGATGCCCGACAAGGAAGGGGCGGCCGAATTCAAAAGGCCCGGAGGCGATGACCTGCCGTTCCTTTATTCCGGGAGCCTTGTGGTACAGGGCCAGGGCGTGGCCAAGGTCATATCTATAGGCCAGGAGACGGAGATGGGCAAGATAGGCAAGGCGCTCAGTCAGATCCAGGAAGAGGAGACGCTCCTCCAGAAAGAGACCGGCAAGCTGGTAAAAGTTATATTTGCCGTAGCGCTATTGCTTTGCGTGATAGTAGTGGCGGCGTATGGCTTGACAAGAGGTAACTGGATGGAGAGCATCCTTTCCGGGATAACGCTGGCGATGGCCATGCTGCCGGAAGAATTTCCGGTGGTCCTTACCATATTCCTGGCCCTCGGCGCGTGGAGAATTTCGAAAAAAGATGTGCTTACAAGAAAAGCGGCCGCGGTCGAGATCCTGGGCTCGACTACAGTATTATGCGTGGACAAGACCGGGACGCTGACGCAGAACAGGATGTCGATAAAAAAGATATTTAACGGCAGGGAATTTTATAATATTGCCGACGATAAGAGAGGATCGCTGCCGGAGAAGTTCCACGAGGTCGTCGAATACGGGATACTGGCCAGCAAAAAAGACCCGTTCGACCCTATGGAAAAAGCCCTAGAAGAACTGGGCTATACGACTCTTTATGAGACGGAACATATCCATAAGGATTGGCCTTTAATAGAAGAATATCCCATATCTAAAGAAGTGACGGCCCTCTCCCATGTATGGGAGACGCCCGACAAAGAAGGCTTTGTCGTCTCAGCTAAAGGCGCCCCGGAGGCGATCCAGGACCTGTGTCATCTTAGTGCCTCAGAGAGAAAAGCTCTGGGCGTCCGCATTAATGAGATGGCAGCCGAAGGCCTGCGTATCCTGGGGATAGCGAAGGCCTTCTTTGCCAAAGAAAAACTGCCTTTATCCCAACACGCTTTTGACTTCAAGTTTATAGGGCTGATAGGACTGGCGGACCCGATACGGCCGAGCGTGCCTCTCGCGATACAGGAATGCTATGGTGCCGGGATAAGGGTAGTCATGATAACAGGCGACTATCCGATCACAGCTCAGAATATCGCAAAGCAGATAGGCCTCAAAAATCCCGAAACTGTCATTACCGGGCCCGAGATCGAAAAGATGTCCGCGGAAGAATTTAAGGAAAGGTGCAAGACCGGGAACATCTTTTCCAGGGTCCAGCCGGAGCAGAAGCTCTTAATAGTGAATGCTCTCAAAACGGGCGGAGAAGTGGTTGCCATGACCGGTGATGGGGTAAACGACGCGCCTGCCCTCAAATCCGCCCAGATCGGCATAGCGATGGGAGAGCGCGGCACCGACGTTGCCAGGGAGGCGTCCGACATAGTGCTCTTAAACGACGACTTCTCTTCTATAGTGGAAGCGGTCAGGCTGGGAAGAAGGATATTTGACAACCTGAGGAAGGCTATGGCCTATGTAATAAGCGTGCATGTCCCGATAGCCGGCGCCGCCCTGATCCCGGTCATTATGGGCTGGCCGATCATCCTCTATCCGGCGCATATAGTGTTCCTCGAACTTATCATAGATCCTGTCTGCTCGATCGCCTTCGAATCGGAACCGGCGGAGAAAGAAATAATGAAACGCCCGCCCAGGAACCCGAAGGGATCGCTCTTCGGCCGCACGCTGCTTACCTTAAGCTTTCTTCAGGGGCTCTCTTCGCTTGTCGCGGTGATCGCGGTCTTCCAGGTCTCGCTCTATTTCGGGCAGGGCGAAGCGGGGGCAAGGGCGCTCGCGTTCATTACCCTGATAATATCCAATATATGCCTTATCTTTACCAACCGTTCGTGGACGAGGAGCATAATCTCGGTCTTCTCCGTTTCTAATAAGGCGCTTCTCAGCCTCGTGGCCGGCACGACGGTCTTTTTACTTCTTATAATATACGTCCCGTTTATGCAGAAGGCGTTCCATTTCGGCCAGATACATTCGGAAGATTTCCTGATATGCTTTATTGCCGGGGTGTGGAGCGTATTATGGTTCGAACTTCTGAAGGTAGTATTCCGCAAGATGAATATTGACCTTATGAAGGCGTGAGTATATAATATATTGCATTCATTGTATAAGGGATATTTACCGTTCTACCGGTTTTGGGGTTCTTGGCTTCGTATTCTTTCGCCGAATGTCAAGACGTAGGACGAAAAAAAAGAAAGAGGAGGAGTATAAGATGAAGAAGCTGGCATTGGCAGTGATCGCAATTGCATTTGTAGCAGGAGTGGCGTTTGCCCAGGAGCAGGCTCCGGCAAACAAGATGGTAAAGGACACTAAGGCCGCGGTTGGTACGTTGACAAAAGTGACACTAGCCGAACCGGCAAAAGGTGTCGCTAAGAGCACCATAACCGTAACGGACGAGACCGGCAAGGCCATGAACTATACGGTCACTCAGAGCACCAAGATCATCGGCGCCACCCTGGACGTCCTTACTTTGAATCAGCTCAAGATAGGCGAGAAGATAGCGATCAAACACAACGGAGGAAAAGAAGCCTCTGACATAAAGGTAGTTGAATAATCCAAGGCAGTAGTGTTAAAATAACAGCCATCCACAAAGCCTAATCCCAGGATGGCTGTTATTGTCTCTAAAGCTTGAGGAACGAAGATGGCGACATATGAGGATTTCAGGAAAATAGAATTAAAGATAGCGAAGATCAAAGAGGTGAATGACCACCCGAACGCGGACAAGCTCTACGTGCTGATCGTAGAGGTCGGCGATAAGACAAAACAGATAGTCGCCGGGATAAAGAATTTCTATAAGAAAGAAGATCTGATAGGACGCGAGATCGTCCTGGTTGACAATCTCGATCCGGCAGTCATAAGAGGCGTCGAAAGTAACGGCATGCTCCTGGCCGCGTCCGACGAGAAAGGCATCTCCGTAATAGGTCCCGACAGAGATGTAGCCTTAGGAAGCATAGTGAAGTAGGAAATGCATGCGCGATTCGCAGAATCGGAAAAAGGATTTTAAGGGAAAAACTATAGTTTTTCCCTTATCGGCGCACTAGAACATCTTTGCGGAAGAAAGAAAAATATTAAAAGGAAAACATCAGGTTTTCCTTTTAAGGAGTGATATTGTAGGACTGTTGTCACGACGCGCCTGTAGCTCAGTTGGATAGAGTATCTGGCTACGAACCAGGTGGTCGCAGGTTCGAATCCTGCCAGGCGCGCCATCTCACTCAATGACAGTAGGGATTCGAAGCGAGCGGCCGCCGAGCGAAGCGAGGAAAAGGCCTCCGGCCGACAGGCCGCGAGGGGAGGTTACGCAGCCGCCACCGGCGGCGTAGTAACCGAATCCTGCCAGGCGCGCCAATT
The DNA here is from genome assembly GCA_029004355.1 of Candidatus Omnitrophota bacterium. Classification (GTDB taxonomy): domain Bacteria; phylum Omnitrophota; class Gorgyraeia; order 2-01-FULL-45-10; family 2-01-FULL-45-10; genus FEN-1322. Next base: position 1,752 of record JAQURV010000039.1, on the reverse strand, counting down.
TTCGCCATAGACTTCGTCAAGCGAAAATTGATCCCGAGGAGCTGTGGTCAGACCGAGGTCGACGAGGGACTTCCTCTAAAAGGACGCCAACCCCGGCGAAAATTTCAAAGGGAAAAACGTAGTTTTTCCCTTATGACGCTTCGTGACCTTCATATAGGCTGGGAAATATTTAGAATTGTTTCAAGAATGGAATTGCGTTACTTCAGCGCGTCGACCTTGACGGAGAATTTCGTTCCGCGGACTCCGACTACAGAGGTGGGGGTCTTCACTTCAAATTTCGAATCCGGCGTATCCAGTTTTTCCGCCTTGATAAGTACCTGACCTATAGATAGATCCAAAAGCGTCTTTTTTACCCCGGTCATACTGTCTTTTACGAGAGTTTCGAACGAGACGAGCGATCTTTCGCTTACGTCGACGACAGCCGTCTTGCTGTCGCCATCTATATTTATGACAGCTTTTGCCCTGGAACCTGTTTTAAGAAAAGAGCCCTCATTCAATACATCGCCAACCTTGGCCGATGCCCACGACCCGGGCCCGGCATTCTTAATCATTACCTCGCCGCTCGTCTCGGCAATGGTAGCTGTGCGTTTCATCTCTTCCGAAAATCCGGCGGATGTAATGCCCGCTATCAGGACCGCAATGCATAACGCATTGAATAACCGCATATTTTACACCTCGTTGTAAATATACAGCAGAAATAGCCAAAAGTCAATAGCTATGCCCTAAGGACTGCGGTTAGACATGAAAAAGGTAGGTTAGTTATGTAGTATTTTGTTAAATATATGATATACTTTTGTTAGACCAGTGAATGAAGCAGTTCCATCGGACATTTTTTGGGTGAAAATATGAATACTCAAAAAATAATGATGACTATAGCAGTGATCCTTCTGACAACGATCCTCTCTCTCGGCGAGAAACCTCTCGCTACCGCCACCGTCAACCACGATGGAACCAGAATAATTACAAAAGAAGGCGTCGCCAGTTATTATTCCTATGAATGTGCCGCTCTCCCGATGGCAAATGGAAAGCCGTTCAACCCTGAAAACAGGACCTGCGCAAGCTGGTTTTACAAATTTGGTACGGTGCTTAAGGTCAAGAGTCTGGACACAGGACGTATGACGGAAGTGGTTGTGACCGACAGAGGGCCGAATAAGCGTCTCGTGAAAGAAGGCAGGATAATCGATCTCTCCAAAAGAGCCTTTCAGGATATATGCCCATTGAAAAAGGGCCTCACCAAAGTCGTGGTTGCAGTCAAGAGATAACCCGCTTTTTGTTTTGACTTCCTTTTGCTATATGGTGTAAAATGCCATATAAGCGGTAATCCCTCTCCGCCTTTGGCGGGTCGGGATGATTTGTCTAAAGTAGAACAATAACAAATCAGAGGATACTATGCTAGATTCAGGGCTGGCCAATATTACAATGTTCTTTGTAATAATAGGTATATGCATTATATTCATCGTTACCTGGATAATCAAATCGGAATCGCGGATCAAGGTGTGCAGGGACGAGATAAGAAAACTTAAAGGCGACCTTGATTCTTCGGAAAGAGAACGATTTGTCCTCTCGGAAAAGGTCGCTAATGCCGGCTCGGCGCCGGTAGATGATAGCGCAGAGATCGCGCTCAGGGAAGAGAACAAGAAGCTGAAGAAGGAACTGGCAGAAGCGAAGGCTTCCCTGGAAGAAGTTTATAAAGCTCTTAGCTGAGGCGGCCACCCGATGGAGATAAGCGAAATAAAGAAAAAGATAATGGAG
>JAQURV010000038.1 GCA_029004355.1 Candidatus Omnitrophota bacterium | reverse complement strand
TAGCGTACAGAGTAAATATCACACTTTTTTATACTTTAACCGATCGAATAACCATGCCATAAACTCGTCTGAAATAATGTACGCATTGGGCACTATCAAGAGGATCAATATCGTAGATGAGGTCAGGCCTCCCATAACCGTTATAGCCAGTGGGCTCCATAGATTAGACCCCTCCTGCGTGCTTATGGCCATAGGAAGCAGCCCTAAAAGCGTGGTAGCTGTGGTCATCAATATCGGCCTTAGCCTGTCGCGGGAGGCCAGAATAATGGCTTTTACAGGTTTTATGTTTTTTTTCCGCAAACTATTAGCGTGATCGATTAAAAGAATTGAATTGTTAACAACGATACCTCCCAGCATTATCATACCTACAAAGACACCCATCCCTACCGACTTGCCGGTGGCGTATAATGATATTACCACTCCTATAAGCGACAAAGGCACGGCCAGCATAATAATAAAAGGCTGGTGATAAGATTCGAAAAGTGACGCCAGGACAAGATAGATCAAAACGATAGTCAATATGAGGATCGGCCAGACCTGTTTTTGCGTCGCCACCATCGTCGGGTAGTTTCCCCCCAGCCGCCAATAGTATCCTTCCGGAAGACGCAGGTCCGCAAGGGCTTTCTTGGTGGCTTCGGCCGCCCTGCTCAAAGGTATTCTCCCTATGTTGGCGCTCACCTGTATCATGCGGGTCTTATTTTTCCTCCAGACTTCGCTCGGCCCCAGGCCGTATTTAAACTCCGTGACCTGTTCGAGATAGACGTTATTGTCGTCTTTATTCATAAGGATCAATTTGTGCAGGTCCTTGAATGTCTTCCTGTATTTCTCGTCGAGCCTGGCGATCGTCTCGACCTCGCTCGACGACGTATGGAAGAGCGTTGCCCTCAAGCCTCTCATCTGCGCGTGGACGGAATCGGCTACCTCATTCACCGTCATATCGAATAGGCTCGTTCTAGTCCTGTCGACTTTTAAGCCCAGCTCGGGGCGCCCCTCCCTCATCCTTATCTTGGTATCCGTAAAACCTTTGACCGTGCCCAGGCGGGTCGCGATAGATATCGCTATCTCGCGCAGCTTTTCGTAATCGTATCCGAAGAGTTCGATAATGACCTCTTTTGTGCCGACCTCCTGTTCTTCTTCGAAATATATAAAAGCGGGTTTTATCTTTTCAACTTTGGGGCGCAAGCTTTCGATAACTTCACCTACGGATCTTTTCCTCTGCAACAGGCCGACCAGTTCTACATAGACCTTGCTCGACCACGGCTCGACCCTGGATGAGAACGTCTTTACCTCGGGGATCTCTTTTACGAGCGCTTCGACTTTTTTGACTATCGTGTCGGTGACGTCCAGTTTTGTGCCTGTGGGAAGTTCTATAAATACGGTGAACTTATTCTGTTCCGTTGTCCCAAGGAACTCCATACCAAGTTTTGTGAACATGAAGAGCGAGACCAGGAAGAGCAGCAGGGCAAAAATCATGACCCTGAATCTGTACCTCATAAATAATACAACCCCTTTTCGCTGAAAACGATAGACATTATTGAGAAATGTCACTTTTTCGGGGTGTACCTGCGTGCGCGAAACAAAAAGCGGCACCACCGTAATGGCAACAAAGAGTGAAATAAGGAGCGAAAAAGTTACTGTCCACGCGACACCGCCGTAAAGAAGCTTTATCTCCTGCCCCACGAAGACCATCGGTAAGAATACGGAGACGTGGGTAAGGGTCCCGGCCAATATGGCCACCCAGACCTCTTCGGTGCCTTCTATGGCGGCCGGTATGCCCCGGAGGCCGTCCTCATGTTTATGGACAATATTTTCAAATACTACTATGGCGTTATCGACCAGCATTCCTACGCCGAGCGCGAGACCGAATAATGTCATAAAATTCAGGGAAAGCTTCATCACCCACATAAGCGTAAACGTAATGATGACGGATATGGGGATAGCCGACGATACTATGGCAACGGGCCGGATCCTATTTATCATAATAAATGCTATGGTCATTACGAAGATCAGCGGATAGAGCAGCGCTATGGGCATAACAACCACTGCCGTGAGAAGCGCTAATATTCCTATGAAGAGTTTCTTGTCGAGCCGGACTAAAAAGATGGTAAGAACGAGCATAACGAGTGCGGCCCCTCTCAGGAGGGCATCTTTTAAGTTGTCGATGGCGCTTTTTATAAAATTCGCCTGGTTGCTGGTAATGACGAGCTGGAGATCTCTCGGGACGACCTTCCTCAGCTTCTCGATCTCTTTTTCGATCGTGGCCGCGACCTTGATGGTGTTGGCGGTAGACTCCTTCTGCACATATATGGAAACGACGGGGCGTATATTGACCCTCGCATATCCGGTCGGCTCAAGATATGAATCGAGGACCGTGGCGACATCCCTCAATCTGACCATCGTCCCGTCGGGCATCGCCGATACCGGTATATTGCTGATATCTTCAACGCTCGTATACAAACCGATCACCCTTATGATATATTTCCTGCCATGCTGTTCTATATCTCCGGAAAGGAGGTTCAGGTTATTCTGTCCGACGGAGGATATGATGCGCTCAAGCGAAAGGCCGTACGCCGCCATTTTTCTCTGGTCGGCCTCGATCAATATCTTCCGCTCGCGGCCGCCCGCCACTTCGGCGTCGGCAACACCGCTTACGCGCTTTATGGCTTCCCTGACATTCTCGTCGACGATCTTGCGTATCTCTTCGGTCGTCCTCCTTAAACTGGTCACCGCGATGATCACTATCGGAACATCCGAACGCTTGAACTGCGCTATGATAGGTTTTTCTATCTCTTTTGGGAGCTTATTCTTAACGCGCGCGAACTTTTCCCTGACCTCGAGCGCGGCAAATTCCATATTTATGCCCGGCTCGAAACTCAATACAACGGTCGATTCCCCTTCCTTCGAGATCGACATCATCTCTTCAAGGTGGCTCACGCTTCCCACGGCCTCTTCGACCGGTTTCGACACAAGCGCTTCGACTTCCGTCGGAGGAATACCGCCGCGGACTTCTATTATTATGCTTATTTCACCGAAACTTATGTTTGGATATAACTCTACCGGCAGGAGCGTTAAGGAGATGAGGCCCAGGAGGATGAGCGTGGTGTAGATCATGAGCATGGTAACGGGCCGCTTAATGGAAAACGTGGGAATGCTCATGCCGCGCTCGTCTTTTTCTTCCTGAAAATTTTCTCGATCCATTCCGACGTAACAATATATATAGTCGGAATAACAACAAGAGTAAGAACAGTCCCTATCAATAAGCCGCCCATTACTGTTATCGCCATAGGCGAACGAAGCTCTGCGCCTTCCCCGCCGAGAAAAGCCATGGGAAGCAGCCCGAGAGCCGTCGAGAGGGCGGTCATCATTATCGGTCGGAACCGGACGGAACTCGCGGTTATTACCGCTTTTTCCAGGCTCATCCCTTTTGCCCGGAAAAGATTGATACAATCTATCAGGACTATGGCATTATCGACTACTATCCCACCCAGGATACCGACCCCCATAAGGACGTAAGCGCTCACGCTTGTGTGCGTAAGGAACAGGGCCCATGCCACGCCTATGAGGCCCAGGGGTATGGTGAACATTATTATTATAGGCTGCCAGAGCGATTCGAAGAGCGCGGCCATGATCATGTATACCAATAGAAATGCCGCTATGATAGCGTTTCTCATACTGTCGAACGAAGCCTTCATCTCCTCGGATTCTCCCGCCAGCTTCACCATGTAACCCTTTGGTATGACGATCTTTCCGATCATCGCATTGGTATCGCCCGCGACATCTTTAAGGGCCCTGTCATATACGTTGGCGTATACCAGGACCACCCTCTCCTGGTTGAGCCTCCTTATTTCGCTGGGGCCTTTTCCTTTCCCGAAACGCGCTACGCTTCCCAGCTGGACCCTTGCGCCCGTCGGCGACTGGAGTTCAAGCGAGGCAAGCTTCCTGAAATCGTCCCTATCCCTTGGTCTCAACCGCACCCTTATATCTATCTCTTCGCCTTTTTCCTTAAACTTGCTGGAGATGTACCCTTTCAGGCTGATGAGAGATGTCTGAGCGATATCCGTGACCGAGAGGCCATATAGAGAGGCCTTGTCTTTATTTATAAAGACCTTCGTTTCGGGTGACGGCTCCGACAGATTATTTTTAACGCCGTAGGTGCCCTCTATGCCGGTCAGGCCCCTCTGGACCTCGTAGGTCAGCCCTTCCAATGTCTTAAGGTCGTTGCCTTTAAGCTCTACCGTTATCGGCGCCTGTGCCGTAACCCCTGCAGAGAGGACGTTCTCCTGCAGTATATATTCTATCCTCGCGCCCTGAAGCGGCATAGTCGCAAGATGGTTCTGGATATCCTGTACGACCTCGGAAGATTTGAGCTTCCTCTTTTTCTTCAAGATAACCACTATTTCGGCCTGGTTATAGTTCAACCTTTCGATAACGCTCCTGGTCGTCGATTCCTTGGTAGAACCGACTGTGGCATTGACCGATTCTACTTCCGGTATAGCCATGATAAATTTTTCTATCTTTTCCGAAACGGCGTTGGTAATATTCAGCGTCGTGCCTGCCGGCATATCTATCTTGATCGTAAATTGTCCCTGGTCGACCTTCGGCATCAACTCTTTATCCATAAGCGCGAAAAGGCTCAAGGAGGCGATAAATAAGACGAAGGTATAAAAAAGACATCTTACCTTATGCCGCACAAACATCTCAAGGAGACCGCTGAAGAAGCGCCGCGTTATTGCTATAAGGCCGGACTTATCAAGCTTGGTGACGTCTTCCTCCACGTTTGCGGCCGCGTCTTTGCCTAAGCGTATGCCCCTCGACGACAAAAGCGGGATTATCGTGATCGACGCTACCCACGAAGCCAAAAGCGAAAATGTGACGGTAAGAGCAAAATCTTTGGATATTTGTCCTATTATGCCTATAACGAATATCAGGGGCAAAAACACTACTATTGTAGTCAAAACAGAGCCGGCTACGGCAACAGTGACTTCGTCCGCGCCGATAACAGCCGCTTCCTTATTGCTCTTCCCTGCCTGCATATGGCGGAATATATTTTCGATGACGACGATGGCGGCGTCGACAAGCGAGCCTACGCCGAAGGCAAGGCCGCCAAGGGACATCATGTTTATCGACACGTTCGAAAAGAACATCAACGCGAAAGTCGCCATGACCGATATGGGGATAGTGAGGGTAACTATGACCGAACTCCATACGTTCCTCAAGAAATAGAGAAGTATGAAGAAGACGATGACACCGCCCTGCCAGGCGGCGTTCCACACTCCCGTGATCGACTCTTTTATAAAAGTGGACTGGTCGTAGACGATGGCTATATTTATATCTTTGGGGAGATCGGATTTTAAGTCCGCTATCCTCTTCTTGACCCTGTCTATGGTCTTGACGGTATTGCCGAGGGCCTGTTTCTGGATGGCGAGCGAGATATTTTCTTTTCCGTTATATCTTGAATAGCTCGTCCGTTCCTTTATGTTATCGACGACATTGGCCACATCTTTCAGATATATAAGCCGCTTATCTTTCGCTATGGCCCCCTTTTCCCGTTTCGCCTCCTCTCCCCTCGCGTAGGATTCTTCCTGCTCGGAGGCGCTGGACCCTATAACGACGTCTTCGATATCCCGGACATGTTCAAATTCTCCCAGCGTCCTGATCAGATATTCGTAGAAGCTCTCCTTTATTGTGCCGGCGGGATAATTTAAGTTCGCGCTCGAGATGGCCTTCGAAACATCAAGGATCGGTATGCGCCGGGATTCGAGTTTATCGCGGTTTATCTCTACTTCGATTTCGCGCTCCAATCCGCCGGATATCGAGGCCGACGCCACGCCCTCGACCTTCTCGATCTCATCTTTTATCATCTTCCTGGTAAGCTCTCTTAAGTTAACGGGCGAGCGGTCCTCTTTGGAACTGGTAATGCTCAATATGAGGATAGGTTTGTCGAACGGGTTGAAGGGCAGGACTATCGGCTCTTCCGCTTCCCTCGGCAGCCTCTCTTTGATAAGGTCTATCTTCTCCCTCATGCCCAGGGCGGCAAAGTTTATGTTCTGGCTCCATCCGAATTCGGCTATAACAAGGGAGAGGCCTTCTTTTGAGATCGAGTTTATGCGTTTGACGCCGGCAACGGTTCCTATCGCTTCTTCGATGGGTTTAGTTATCAGCGTCTCTATCTCTTCCGGAGCGGCGTTTTCATAGGGCGTAACGACGGTAAGCTGCGGATAGACGATCTGCGGAAATAGTTCCTGAGGCAGCAGATCGAGCGACACTGTGCCGAATATTAAAACGCCCGTTATTATCATTATCAACGTTACGGGCCGTTCGATCGCAAATTTCGCTAAATTCATTTTCTCAGTCCTACTGACTTTTGTGGATAGTGAAGAGTGGTTAGTAAAAAGTAAATATTAAAGGATGGAAAATGGTCTCCTCTCTCTCCTATCCACTATACACTATTCACTAACGCGTTATCTAACTCTACAACAGTCCTTCCTGCACTTCGGAGATCTCCACCTTCGACTTATCCTTGAAATCTTCCTGGATCTCGGTCACGATGAGTTCGTCTTCCTGTAGTCCCTCATCCACCTCTACAAGGTCCTGGGTCATGTAACCGGCCTTGATCTTCTTTATCTCTATCACGCCCATATCCGGGGTCTTCTCCGGAGGACCCTGCGGTTTCACGACCTCTTTCTCTTTGGCCTTGCCGAACGGCCAGAACCCTTTCTTCGGCTTGGCTTGCGGCTTTGTTTCGACGACGGGCGCCTTCGGCTCCTCTTTTTGGATCACATACGCTATATATTCATTCTCTTTCTTCTTGAGCGCGGAGAGCGGCACGACTATCACGTCTTTCTTATCGTATGTAGCGATCGACGCCCTTATGAACATGCCGGGTTTCAAAAGGCCTTCTTTATTATCGAGCTCAACCTTGACGTTTTCCGTCCTGGACCTGCCTTCGATGATGGGCGAGATCCTGTCTACTGATCCCGCGAAGACCTTTGTGGGGTAGGCATCGGCAAACACCTCCACTTTTTGGCCGAGCGCCACTTTCGGCACATCTTTCTCGATTATATTAAACTCCGCGTATACCTTGTCCATATCGACAAAAACGCCTATCCTGTCGTTCGGGGTGACACAACTGCCGACATCTATTACGCGCGAACCTAAAACACCGCTCGCCGCGGCATATATATTGGTCTTATCCAGTTCCGATTTCGCGGATTCATATTCAAGTTTTCCCTGCTCAAGCTTTACCGGGCTTATCGCGCCTATATCGTAGAGTTTCTGGTTCTTGGTCAATTCCATCTCGGCATATTTCAATTTAAGGAGGGCATCCCTTTGTATCAGAGACGCCACTATATCGCCCTCCTGGATCTTCTCCCCTTCTTCGAAGTTAAAACTTTCTATGACGCCGGCCACCTGGAATTTAAGGTCCACCTCTTTAAAACCCTTGACGTTCCCTATCGACGGGAGAGTGTCCTTAAACTCCGTTTTTTTAACTTTAAAGGCTTTGACGGGAGTTGCCTCTTCCGCAAATTTTATCGCAGCCGCCTTGTCTTTGGCGGGCTTCTTTTTGAAGATCACATTCTGGATATTCGCGGACATACGCATCAAGATAATGATAGCGACAACCGTAGCGAGTAAAATAAATATCAGCCGCTTTTTACTGCCGGCCCTTTTTGTCTCCCCGGGAGATTCTACGCTTGGTCCGTCTATTTTTTCTTCAGGGTTTTCCATATCACTCTCCTTGCCGAGTTAAATTACTTCCTCATCCGGATAATAATCTTCCAGCCCTATGGCCTTATTTACGGTCGCAAGCGATATATGACAATCCGTGAGCGCCTGCAGATATCCGAATTTTTCCTGCGCCAATTTTATCATACTGTCTATGACATTCGAGTCCTGCGCTTCGTCCAGGCCCCGTTTGAGTTTTACTAATTCCAGGTCGCCCGCCTGATATTTAACTTTGTTTTCGGCGGTCTCGGCCTGTATCAACGCCTTGTTATAATTGAAACAACCCTCTTTTACCTCCAAGGTTATATCCTGCCTTATCTTAGTGAGTTCCTGCCTTGCCTTATCAAAATCTATTTCGGAGAGTTGTTTTTCCGATAACGAGGCTAGGTTATCCAAAAGTTTGAACTTGAACTCCATGGTCGTGGCGTCGGTGCCGTGCGTAGTGCTGACTACCGGCACCCAATGTTCCTTGGTAAGAGAATATTCGGATGTCGTCCCCCACAACGGAACGCCTACCTTGAGTCCCGCGTACCACTGCGCCGCAAGTTCTTGATCGACATCGCCGCCCGGGGGAGTGGGGTCAAAATCCTGCGGAGCGAATTCTTCCTTGGCGAGCCCCCACGAACCTAAGAGATCTACCTTCGGCCAGAGCTTTGCCTTTGATATGTTCTTACCGTAATTATAGTAATCTATCATGAGCGCGTTTATTTTCATCTCGGGTCTGTTTACCATGGCAATGAGAATGGCTTTCCCGTAATCGACTTCCACCTTTTTAAATTCCAAATTTTCTTTGACATCGACATACTCTTTCGTATCGATGTTCATGGCCTGTTTTAATATGAGTTCGGCGACCTCCAGATCACCCTGGGCCGAAGCAAGCTGATACCTTGCCTGGCCGGACTGAGAAGTTGCGTTCAGCACCTCAAGTTTTGAATTAACGCCCGCCTCCGCCTCCCTCATCACCATATCAACTATTCTGGCTACCTCCTTCGAAAGCTCCTCCTGCATCCTCAGGTTCCCCTTTGCCTTCGCAAGGGTGTAGTAACCCTTTTTTACGGAAAGGACGAGCTCGTTCCTTATTCTGTTGTAATCATTCTTCGTGATCTCAAGATTAACCTCCGATTGCTTCATAGTGTAAAGAAGTTCTCCGCCGTGGAATATCGGCTGTTGTCCTTCCAGGGTCTGTTTTCTGCCGATATACATCAAGTCGTTTATCCTTCCGTGATATTCCTGATAATCTATCGTGGCGGACGGCAGCATGTTCCTCCTGGCCTCAAATAGCCTCATCTGGGCAAGTTTAACGCTCTTTTTGGCTATCTGCAGCGGGAGATGGTTAGCCACGGCTATGTCTATGCAATCCTTTAAAGTATATAACCCGCCGTGGTGCCCTTTCCCGGCGTCGCTTGCGACCCCTATCTCTTTTCCGGAGAGCGTCTCTTTCTCTTTTATCCTCTCCGCTTCGGCCCTGAACTCCGCGGGCCTGATGCCGATCGTAAATTTTTCTCCGTCGGCGCCTGCGCCCCTGGGAATATTCAATATTATCCTGTTGCCGGCGCGAGACACTTCGCTCGAATCGGACTTTAAAGTCTTCTGGGGTTCCACAATGTCGGAAGAAACGGCTTTATCGCCGGCAAGCGCCGAACCGGCCGCCAACATTAAAAAAATAAGCGTGGAATATGTTAATGCTGTCTTTGTGCGCATTGGGCGATTATTATGAATTCGGGCTGCTTTTCTCTGCCAGGCCGTGTTTCTTCCTGTATTCCCGCATATAGTCTCTCATATACTCACGGTGGCGCTCCCTGTGTTCTTCGCGGTAAAGCTTAAGATATTCCTGATGCTTTTTGCGCCAGTCTAAAGAGCGCTGGCGGCACGTCTCTTTCCAGGACGAGTCCTGCGTCTCCTTATACTTGAAGTAGTGCGGATTCCTGTCACGCCACTTCTTCATGTTTTCAAGCTGACGCTGATACTGGCATTCGAGCGAAGAACATATCGATTGGTTGGGGCGGTATTTATTAGGAAGGAATGGTTTACCGCAGATCCTGCATGTCCTTTCTTCTGTCATAAACATACCTCGCTTTATGCTTCGGCCTTGCTCAGCATAAATCCTGAGCCTTCCGAAGGATTTATGTCCTTAGAAACATCTCCCGTGCCGCAAGATAAGCTGCGCCCATACTTACAGCTTCTTCGCCAAGAATGCCCGGCATTATGGCCATTGCGGCTAAATGGTCCTTTAACGATAATTTTTTAACTGTCTTCTTTATTGGTCCCAGGATAAGATCTCCCGCTATCTCCACGCCGCCGCCTATCACGACGCTTTGGGGCGCGAAAAGATTGATAAGATACGCTATGCGGAGGCCTAGGCTCATGCCTACCGAGCGCATGATGCTGAGCGCTACCTCATCATTACTTACAGCAGCCTCTATGACCGTCTCCTTGGTTATGTTCTCCATCTTCCCTTTGGCGATCTCTACGATCGCGGTCCCTACGCCCCGGGCGACATCTCCCTTGGCAAGACTGATGATGCCAAGCCCCTCTTTCCATGGGGACAGATACCTTGATTCGTCGGAAGCTATCCTGTTGCCGTCCTCTCTTACGACTACTCCGCTGCCTATATCGGAATATATATAGACCATATCTCCGACGGGCATATTTTTATTGAGGTTCTTTTCTCCGAAAGCACCGCATGAAGGTTCGTCTCCGACGAAAGTCTCTATACTGAATTTTTTCTTTATCTCTTTCGCTATAAAATCGTAGTCATCCATATCCGTACCCACGCCGATCGCCTTTAGCCCGTCCGGTGTTAGGGCGGCTTTTTTTATGACCTCCTCGATCAGGTCACAGGTCGTGGCCAATGTCTCTTTGGGGCCATCGCCCTTTTTCGGCGAGCTCGCCTTTCCTATGACGCTTAGTCCCAGGTCGGCAAGTACGACGCGGATAACATCATGCCCGATATCGACGCCGATCACCCTGTCATTCTCTTTATTGAGCTCGACGAGCTCTGGTTTCCTGCCGCCCGTCGAGACATCAAATCCTTTTTCTACAATGAGCTTATTATCTATATATTTTTTTATATAGTTGGATATTGATACGATATTTATACCCGTGGTCTTCGCAATCTCGGTCCTCGAGATTATTCCCTTCTTGCTTATTAGTTCCAATATCTTTAGGCTTTTGATATCCTTATCGCAAAGCTTCTGAAAACTGAATCTATATGCGCCTTCTGTCTTCATGCTCCTCCTCTCCAAGGTTTCATCTTTATTCATGTGAAGTTCTTTTCCCCTAACTAATAGTTAGTAACTAACTTTTTAAAGTATACATGATGATGGCTCAAAAGTCAATGTTTAGGCAACTGAATCGGCAGATTTACCGGCTTTCGTATATTTTCTTGGCGCGGCTCAGGAGGGCTTTTGCTTCTTCGCGCCTGCCGGTCTTCTCGTAGAGATCCGACATGTTTGATAATATCATTATCAAATTAGGATGCTCCGGCCCGAAGGTTTTTTCGCTTATTTCCAGCGCCCTTTTGTAAAGGGCTTCGGCTTCGGCGTATTTATTCTGGTAGGAGTAGACTGTGGCCAGGTTATTTAAGTCCGTCGCTATCTCCGGGGCGTTCTTGCCGAACCTTGCTTCATCTATAGCCAGCGCCCGGGCAAGAAGCGGCTCCGCTTCGGAATGTCTGCCCTCATTCGTATAGACGGTAGCGAGATTGTTTAAGTATACGGATACGGAACGATGTTCCGGCCCGAGATTATGTTCGGCTATTTCCAACGCGCGCCTCAGGAGCGATTCTGCATCGGCATATTTCTTTTCGGCGATATATATCCTGGCAAGGTCATTCGACGCGTTTGCTACCTCAGGAGAGTTCTTGTCGAGGATCTTGTCGTACAGCTCGACCATCTTTACGTAGAAGGCTTCCGCTTCGGCGTATTTACCCTGGGATTCGTACAGGTTCATCAGGTTCTTCAGGGTCGCTATGGTATGAGGATGAAGCGTCCCGAGATTTTTTTCATCCATCTCCAGGGCGCCCGTCAATATCTCTTCGGCCTCGGAATATTTTTTCTGGTTGGAATATACCGTAGCGAGATTATTCAGATCGTCGGAGACTTCGACGGATTCTTCGCCGCAAGCGGATCTGTCTATTCTCAGGGCCCTCATGATAAGGGGTTCCGCTTCGGAATATTTTTCCTGGTTCGAGTATATCGCGGCGAGGTTATTAAGATACGTTGCGGCAGCCCGGTTCTCCGGGCCGAAACTCTTTTCGTTCCTATCGAGGGCTCTCTTTAAAAGGGCTTCGGCTTCGGCGTATTTCTTTTGATATGAATAAGCTGTCGCGAGGTTGTTGAGCCATTTCGCCATATCGGGACTGTCCAGTCCGAAGGCCTTTTCGCTTATTCTAAGTGCCCTCTTGTAAATAGCCTCGGCTTCGGCGTATTTATTCTGGTAGGAGTAGACTGTGGCCAGGTTATTTAAGTCCGTCGCTATCTCCGGGGCGTTCTTGCCGAACCTTGCTTCATCTATAGCCAGCGCCCGGGCAAGAAGCGGCT